>DAIOTF010000005.1:1932-18837 GCA_036752165.1 Atopostipes sp. | reverse complement strand
TTTTTCAAATAAACATATACTTATTCCCCTTTTTTATTTTCGTTTTTAACAAGGGAATTTTAACATTATAATTGCTAATAAAACAAGTTAAGTGCTCATACATCAAAAAACTCTTTTGAATAATGGTAAGATTTACCTGTTTCAAAAGAGTGAATTGAATTAAAATATACTCATAGCTGCAGAAATTAAGAAAGGCATTGCAATCATAGAAAAAATACTACTTAATATAACAATTCTTGCACCGTATTCATAATCTCCACCATAAATTTGAGAAAAAACGGCTGTATTTACTGCCGTAGGGGTACAATTAACAATGGCTAGAGTTAGCAGAATTGTTGGATTGTTTATAGGTAAGAGCCATAAAATAACAAAACCAATAATTGGCGTAATAACCAAACGTTGAGCAATGACCCAGTAATTTCGCCAATCGAAAAAAACATCTTTAAATTGACTTCTTGCAAGATATCCGCCTAATAAAATAATACCAAGAGGCGAGCTTAAACCAGCAATTGTATCTAATCCGCTAAATACTATGTCGGGTAATTGTATCTGAAAGATATATAAAAGAAATCCAGTGGCTGTTCCAAGTATACCAGGGTTTGTTATAGCACTTTTAAGTGTAATCTTCTCCTCTCCTTCAGAGAGACTCCAAATACCATATGTATATTGTAAAGTACCTGATACGATTAAATACATCGATAAATATAGAATTCCTTCGTATCCTAAAATGGGAAATATAATCGGAATACCAACAAAGACAGAGTTTGAGAAAACAGTCGCAAAGCGATCAATTTTTCCCGCATTTTGAAAGCCAATATGAGCCCAAAGAATGCGCGAAAAAAAGATAAGAATTGAACCAATGAAAGCCCAAGCAAGTCCGATGAGTTGATTCGAATCGAAGGGTTGTTGGAAAGCTAAAACAAGAGTGAGTGGCACTACAAATTTTGTCAGCATACGAGCAATTTCTTGTTGGGTGGTTTCGTTTAAAATTTCCTTCTTGGCAAGTAAAAAACCAAATAAGACCACGATAAACATTTGTAGTAATTGTTCGATAATAATACTTAAAATATCCATATTGAAAAATTCCTTTCTTAATAACAGCTTCTACAGTATACAAAAGTTTAAAAGAGTTCACAAATTATATTGTGAATTTTGTGGTATAATAGCCTGGAGAATAGAACGAGGAGGATGTAAATGAGTCAATTACCTGATTGTATAAATTGTGGCAGTGAGTTAACTTACACTGATGGCAGCCTATTTATTTGCCCTATGTGTGGTCATGAATGGACACAAGCTGAACATGATGCTGCTTTAGAAGCTGAAATTGTTCGGGATACAAATGGAAATGAACTGGTTAATGGAGACAGCGTGACAGTCATTCAAGACATTAAACTTACTGGAAAAGATCGAATTAAACAGGGTACAAAAGCTACAAAATTAACTATTTTAGATCAGCCAATCAATGATCATGATATCGAAGTATCGATTGATGGGATGGGTCGCATGTATCTAAAATCCTTTTTAGTTAAAAAATAAGAAACCATTCAACAATCTTTAACCGATTGTTGAATGGTTTTTTAAATCTTCACTAAATTAAATCGATAATATTTCAGTCAGCTTAGTTAAAAGAAGTTGAAAGTATTGAATGACTATTTTTAAACCGTTTGAACTGTAATAAGAAACGAGGCATAACATACCCAATTTACCACCAATTCCATCCAAGATATGAAAAGATGGAACGAATAGTAAAAAGCAAATCAGACAAATAACAAGTAGGTGTAAGTATCCATCGAGACGTTCTTCAAGGGTCATTCCAACAATTGTTCCTGCAAACATGGCAGTAGTAATCGAGTAATAATCCAAAGGAATAACTAAAGTTAAAACTAACGAAACAACCATTGCTGCCTTAACGACCGATAAGATATTATTCTTATGTAATAGATAGGTAAGAAAGGCTACAGTTACTAGAGTGAAGAAAGCAGGCAATATAAATTCTTGATTCATTGGAGTACTCGATTCTGTATTCAAGTTTAATAATAATCGAATGGTTAAAATAGTAGCCGTATAAGGGAGTGACCCACCACGACCACCTACTCCTAAAAAGTAAGGCTTAAATAGAATATAAACTAGACCAGTCATTATGCCAACCAAGAGAGCTATCGACCAGTGGCTTGAAAGATAAGCACCAATCATGCCGCCACAGGATCCACTATAAGCTTCAGGTTGTCGACTTGGTATTGTATAAGCCGATATCACACAGACTAAACTCGCTGCGAAAATAGTCGTTGTTTGGAAATAGACAGCGACTAAATGAGTGGCCATAACATTTAAAATAACAACAAGCATAGATTTTATCAGGTCAGCAAAAAGAAAATCTTCAGAAGAAAGTTTAATTTGTCGGACAAATTTAAACTCATCTCTTAACCCTATTATCGTACATAGACTGAGAAAGATAACGATACCTATCCAGAGTGCATTTGTATTAAACAAACTACTTTGAATCGTTTCAAACAAAAATTGTGCAGCAAAGATTAAACTTGCTGCACTAATGAGATATGGGGTTACTCTAGTAATTTTATAAAATAATGCTTCTCTCATATTAAACCTTCCTATTAGTCACCAATAGGCATCTATTACAAGGTATCAAAGGTATAAAACCCGTTTTCTTTTTCAAGAAGTTTAGGCGCGACGGTTAATGCGCCATTCGCAAAAATATCTTTTGATTGTGCACGGTGACTGATTGTAATTTCTTCATCTAAACCTGCGAATAATACATCATGTTCACCTACTATTGTACCACCTCGAATAGCTGAAATGCCAATTTCTTTTGCATTTCTTTTAGTCGTTTTATCCTGTCGATTAAAGATAGGTTCACTATCTTTACGTGATTCAACTTCTTGAATAGTATCCAATAAAAGGTTTAAAGTGCCACTAGGCGCATCCACTTTTTGATTGTGGTGTTTTTCTAATAATTCAATATCGTAATTGTCTAAAAGTTCTGTCGCTAACGCGACAACTTTAGTCATTACATACACACCATAACTCATATTTGGACTAAAAAAGATCGGTTGCTTCTTTGCTTTAAGTTGCGCTTTTTCTATAATTTCATCTTTTCGACCAGTTGTTGCGATAATGAGAGGAATGTTTACTTCTTCTGTATCTAACAATTCGAGTGTCATTTCAGGGTGTGAAAAGTCAATCATCACATCCGCATCTGGCAAATTTAAAAAGTCATGAAAAGTAGGGTAAGGAGAAGAATGTTCTTTTGGAATAACGGTACCCACAATAGTATCCCCGCGCTTTTCTGCTAAAGTGGCCACTCGTTCACCCATAGCGCCGTAACCAACTAAAATTATTTTCATAAAATAACCATTCCTTCTTTAACTGCTTGATAGGCTTGGACGAGTTCTTCTACACGCTCTTTACCTAAAGGGTATAAAGGCAAGCGTACATTGTATTCACCGTAACCTAAATGGCTCACAACTGCTTTTATGGATAAAGGGTTTAAATCTTTTCCAATTTCTTGAGTAAATTTAAATAAATGTCTATTTAAATCAGCAGCCCCTCGTGGATCGGTTAGGCTCAATTCATAAAGGTGTTGGTGCTCTTTGGGTATTACATTGCCTACAACCGAAATTAACCCATGTCCACCTGTTGCATAAAATTGTAAGGCTGTATCATCATTTCCACTGTAAAAAGCAAAGTCATCGTCGACTAAGTTCATCATCTGAGTTAAATGAGATAAGTTACCTGTCGCATCTTTAATCGCTACAATATTTTCATGTTTGGACAATTCTGCAACTGTTTCAGGTTCTAAAGTCATTCCCGTACGAGACGGTACATCATAAAGAATAATCGGAATGTCAACTGCATCCGCAATTGTTGTAAAATGATGAATAGCTCCTCTTTGATCGGTTTTATTATAGTAGGGTGTAATAACAAGTAAAGCATCAACCCCTAATTCTTGGGCAGCAACAGATGCGAGTACTGCTTCACTTGTAATATTAGAGCCTGTTCCAGCAATTACCGGCAACTCTTTATTTGCAACGTCTAAAGCAATTTCAAAAAGACGAGTGTATTCTTCAGCTGTTAAGGTTGTTCCTTCACCAGTAGTGCCGTTAATAATGAAGCCTTGTATTTTATTTTCTTTAAGAAACTCTAAATGCTCTCTAAAACTATCAAAATCCACTTCACCTGATGCCAACATCGGTGTGGTCACCGCTACAGAGACACCTTCAAACAATAAACTCATATGCTTTCACCTTTCTATTCTTCTAGTTTACTTAGTCAATAATGTTTCTAAAATTTGTACCGCATTTAGAGCCGCGCCTTTTAATATATTGTCACTCACTGACCATATATGGTAAGTATTTTTTAAACTCTCATCCTTACGAATACGACCAACAAAAATTCCTTCTTTTCCAGCCGCATCTAAGGGGGTAGGATATTCTAAGTTATCAGGATTGTCTTTTAAAAGAATACCTGGTTTGTTTCTAAATGCTTCTTTTACTTCTTCAACTGTCGGTTCTTTTTCAAATGTCACATTCATTGCGACGGAATGGGACGATTTTACCGGAACCCGAACGCACGTTGCGGTAACTGGTAAATTTGGATCGCCCAGTATTTTACGGGTTTCATCGACCATTTTTTGTTCTTCTTTGGTGTAGCCATTTTCTAAGAAATCATCAATATGGGGTAACACATTATTATAAATGGGGTAAGGATAATTAAGTGGTTCTTCTCCGCGTTCCCCACGTTCTAAATCTTCAATTCCTGCCCATCCAGAACCAGAAACGGATTGATAAGTGGTATAAGCGACACGTTTTAAACCAAAAGCATCTTTTAAAATTTTTAAAGGAGATACCGACTGAATCGTTGAGCAGTTCGGATTAGCGATTATTTTCCGGTCAAGGGAAGGCTGATTGACTTCTGGAACAATTAAGTCAATTTCAGGATCCATGCGCCAAGCACTCGAGTTATCGATGACAATTGACCCGTATTTTTCAAAAATTGGAGAAAACTTCAAACTGATGCTTCCACCTGCTGACATTAACACATAGTCAATGCCTTCTTTAGCCACTTCTTCTGTTAATTCTTGTACTATAAGTGTTTCGCCTTTAAAAGGGATTTCCTTTCCCTTAGAACGAGCAGAAGCGAGTAATATAACCTCATCTACATTGATATCTCTTTCTTCTAATAAATTCAATAAAGTTGAGCCAACTAAACCAGTTGCTCCAACGATAGCTACTTTTGCCATATCTTCGTTCCTTTCCATGTTTAAACTTTTGAAGGTGCTTATTTAAATAAAAAGACAAGTCGATAACCCTTCCGACTTGTCCTAACTATTGATTACAAGGGAAGCTCATCAAGCGAAATGCTTTGACAGTTTGTAAATTATTCATCCACAACCCAATACTTTATACACTGTAAATTATAAAGTATTTCGGCAAAGTTCCCTTTCCATATTTTTAACTTACAGGTTACCATCAAAATATGTACTTTTGTTCTTTGCGCCTCTACCACAAAATATCTTATTTAATTGTTAGAAACTAATATATCAGAGAATGTAAGTCTTGTAAAGCTTTAACCTGGTTTTCTTTAGAAAATAATGAGAACATTTCGTTTTAAATGAATAAAAGATTAAAAAACTCCTTTAAGATAGAAGTTCATTTCAACTCTATCTAAAGGAGTTTTATTATATATTACTGACTGAGAGATTCTTCGTATAAAGACTCACCAATCGCATTTAATTTTTCTTCCCAGACTTCTTTAGAAAAATTATGTTCTTTTACATAACGATTTCTAGGATGTTTACGGCATTCTGGCGAACAACCGCGTAAATATTTATGTTCATTTTCTTCACTCATAATGATTTGAGCATTACATTCGGGATTGGTACAGTTCACATAGCGTTCACAAGGGGTGCCATCAAAATGGTCTTTTCCTACGACGGTAGGGTTTACTTGGTTAATTGGAACAGAAATGCGTTGGTCAAAGACGTACATACTGCCTTCCCATAATTCTCCCTTTGTTTCAGGGTCCTTCGCGTAGGTATCAATACCACCGTGTAATTGACCTACTTCTTCCGCAATACCTTCTCGTAACATCCAACCTGAGAATTTCTCGCAGCGCACACCACCCGTACAATAAACAACGACTTTTTTATCCATAAATTTTTCTTTATTTTCCTTTACCCAGTCCGGTAAATCGCGGAAATTACGGATTTCAGGACGAATCGCACCTTTAAAATGGCCTAAATCGTATTCGTAATCGTTACGTGTATCTAAAACGATTGTATCTTCATCTAAAAGAGCTTCTTTAAATTGAACAGGTTCTAAATATTCACCCGTTAATTCTTCTGGATCAATATCATCCTCTAGACTAAGTGATACAATCTCCGGACGATGACGAACATGCATTTTTTTGTGAGCATAATCATCCGCTTCGTCCACTTTGAACCACATATCTTCAAATCCCGGTAGTGAATGAACATAATCTTTATATTGATCTGTTTGTTCAATTGTACCTGAGACCGTACCGTTAATTCCTTCAGCACTTACGAGTATACGGCCTTTTAAGCCAATACTTTTACAAAAGTCTAAATGTTCTTCGACAAATTTGTCTGGGTTTTCAATAGGCTCATACTTATAGTAGAGCAGTACCCGGTAATCTTTTGACATATTTTATTTCCTCCTTGTAGTTGCAAGCTACAAAAATATTTTCTTCTATTCCTTATTATATACCCATTTTATCTCTGACTCAACTTTATTTCCATATTGACCCATTTCACAGAAATGAGTAAGCGTTTAACTTGTGCTCAAAGGAATGAATGAATAAAATGAACATGAAGCAAAGATTTAATCATAATCATAATAGGAGGAGATTTTATGAATGCAAGGGACCGAATTGTACACGGCGCATTTACGAACTCGGATGAAGCCATCGCAGAAATCAAAAAGTTACAAGAAGAAGGGTACAGTAAAGATCACATTATTGTGTATTCCAGCAAGCCAGATTATGAGGCTGCAGAGGATAACCCCCGTATAGAAGATGGTTCTTTTGATATTACAGAAGAAAACTCTAAAGAACGTAGTGAAGAAGGTACCTTTGATACAACGGATGAAAATTCTAAAGAACGAAGTACGCACGGTTCTTTTGATCGAGTAGATAAAAGCGAAACGACGAACAAAAAAGCTGATTCAGATGATGACAATTCTCTTTGGGAAAGTGTAAAAGACTTCTTTACACCTGATACCTATGATTATGAAATGGAGTCTCAAAATCCAGACTATAACCAAGAACAAGACGTACTTTATCCTTATAGAGACACACTAAATAACGGGGGACATATTATTATGTTAAATAATATGAACATGGATAACCAACCCGGAGGATTCTAAAAACGATGATAAATAAGGTGCTAGAGTAAGGCACCTTATTTTATTTTTAAGTAAGGAGTGAATCATATGAAAAAGGGGTTTGTTTTTTTATCCAGTTTCCTTTTACTCGTTGCGTGTGACATGAATTCTGTTGAAGAAGATACAGATAGTCAAAATGAAAAGGATACGTCAATTACAGAAGTTGAGAAAGAAAACTCTACTGAAAATGAAGCAAATGAGGAGAGTAATGATTCAAAAGAATCTTATGATGACACGACCCCAACGACAAACGAAACTCACCTCTTAGCTAATTTTGTAAATGATCAAACCTTTATGGACCCTTATGCTTTAGAAGCGTGGGATGACTATCAAGAGATTGTTGCGGATGCCGAGTACGGTGACATAACGCTAGTGCAAACCGAGACACCAGATATTTCTAAGCTAAATGGTTCTTCTTTTAATGAAATGGAAGGACGATTTAATTCACTTGATTTGCGAGAAGACGTCTATATGGAACAGGTCGCAATTAATGAACAGGAAGAACTTTACTTTTACCGATATCCAGCTGAAGAAGAAAGTGATCTTAGTGAAGTGTCTGATTTCCTGGCCGAATTAACTTTCTATTATATCGAGGATAATTTAGTGTTTTCTGCCATTACTCCTGGCTTGTATCAGGTAGAACTCAATGATTTACCAGATGTTAATTTACTTACTTCGTTTACAACTTTATCTGATTTAAATACGATGAATACTCAAGTCTTTACGATTGCAGAATTAAAAGTGAATGATTATCCCATTCATCAAATGATGATTCCTGCTTTATTTATAAATGAAGAAGGAAATGAGGAACTTATGGCGTTTTATTTCTTTACTCATGGCGAAGATATACTTCAATACGCTTACTTACCATTTGAAATGGTCAGTCAAAGTTTCCCAGACAATTCTATTCTTCTTTATCAACAAATCATTCCTGAGATTGCGCAAATGGACTTAGAAGAATCTCTTTAATATCAAATGAATGAATACGTGCTCATCAAATTTTAATTTCTCTTGACAAATCTAAATAAGTCGTCCATAATGACATTACTTTATACACGAGAGGAGATCACACCATGAAGTTCACTCATCAAACATGGCAAAACTGGCGTAGCAGAGTGGCCTAACTTCTTAGGAAGCATAGGCACACTTTTATTTCGTATGAAATTTAAGAGCCTATGCTGGTGTGATCGACTAAATAGATAAAATGAAGACACTGCATAGTATAATTGGAAACAATTACGTATGTGGTGTCTTTTTGTATTTACATATAGAGGGAATCCTGTGCATGGCTCTTTGGAAAAAATTATAAAAAGGGGCTTATATAAATGAAAAAGAATAAAAGCTATACGGGTTTGATATTTACTATTGTTGGTATTTTGACTGCTTTAATCATTATGGGTGTGCGGATGTCAGGGGATGATGAAGAGGTAGTTGCTGAGGCAGAGCCTACAGTAGAAAATGCAACGGTTAATTCTGATTTAGATACGGAAGATAAGCAGTATGTAGGTTTACTTCAATTCATGGCACATCCATCTTTAGATGCGATTACTCAAGGCGTCATTGATACTTTGGCTGAAAATGGATTCGTAAATGGAGAAACAATTACTTTAGATTTTCAAAATGGTCAAGGGGACCAAAGCAATTTAAATTCAATGGCTACAAGATTTGTACAAAATGATGCAGATTTAATGATTGCGATTGCTACACCAGCTGCATTAGCCGCTGCGAACGCTTCAAGTGATATTCCCTTATTACTAGGAGCTATTACAGATCCGGAAAACGTTGGTTTAGTTGAAAGCAACGAAGTACCTGGTGGAAATGTTACTGGTGTATCGGACATGACCCCGATTGAAGAACAAATCGCATTAATCCGTAAGATTCAACCGGATGCAAAAACGTTAGGTTTACTTTACTCGTCGTCAGAAGATAACTCCATTCTACAAGGAGAAATGGCTGCAGACTTAGCCAAAAAATATGGATTTGAAACAGTTACCCGAACCGTTGCTTCGACAAATGATGTTTCGCAAGTGACTCAACAATTAGTGGCTGAAGTGGATGCTATCTGGACGCCTAACGATAACGTAATTGCTTCTGCCTTTCCAAGTGTACTAGAAGTATCGAATAATGCAAAAATTCCCGTATATCCAGCCGTGGATATGATGGTAGCCCAAGGTGGACTAGCAACTCTTGGTTTAAACCAATATGCAATTGGAGTAAAAACGGGTGAAATGGCTGTTCAATTATTGCAAGGGGCTATTAATCCAGCGACCACACCAATTGTGCGTGCGGATGTTGCGGATTTAGTGATAAATTTTGAAGCCGCTGAATTACTCGATTTAACTATTCCAGAAGAATTACTTGGTACGGCAATTGACGCCAGAGAATTAGAAACGGGGGAGTAAACTTGCAAATTATTATATCCGCCATTGCCGAAGGACTTTTATGGTCCTTTATGGCGATTGGCATTTACATTTCATTTCGTATCTTAAAAAAGCCTGATTTAACTACTGAAGGTAGTTTTCCTTTTGGTGGCGCAGTAGCAGCGGCTCTTATTGTCAATGATGTACATCCTGTTCTAGCAACAATTATTGCTTTTTTTGCGGGAGCAGTGGCCGGATATCTCACAGGCTTATTAATGACTAAAGGTAAAATTCCTGGTTTATTAGCTGGTATTTTACTCATGACAGGGCTGTACTCTTTAAATTTAGTAGTTATGGGACGAAGTAATATTTCTTTATTGAATCGTCCGCGAATTACAGGTTTAGTTAATAATTATATTTCTTTACCTATGGATTTTGATGCGATTATTATTGCTTTATTTATGTTGTCTATTGTCTTAAGTCTATTGATTTATTTCTTTAAAGCGGATGCAGGCCAAGCTTTGATTGCTACGGGAGACAATGAAAAAATGGCTCGCTCAATGGGGATTAGTACAGATAATATGAAGATGCTAGGTCTAGCTTTAGCGAATGGATTAGTCGGATTATCGGGTGCATTAATTGGACAATATAATGGATATGTTGATATTTCAATGGGGATAGGCGTATTTGTTATAGGACTGGCTGCTGTTATTATTGTTGAAATCTTCTTTAAAGATCTTAGTTTATCCGCTCGTTTTGTTTCAATACCTATAGGGGCTATTCTTTACCGTTTTATCATTGCGTTTTCTTTATACGTTGGGTTACCACCTGAACTATTAAAACTGGTTTCAGCGGTAATTTTAGGTTTGTTCTTATCTCTACCAAGCATCTTATCGAAGAAAGGAGTATTGGAATGACATCACCTATACTAACTTTAAATGAAGTTCATAAAACTTTTCAGATAGATACCCTTAATGAAAACCATGTGTTAAAAGGCCTCTCGCTTGAAGTAAACGAGGGCGATTTTATATCATTTATCGGAGGCAATGGTTCAGGTAAGTCTACCTTATTAAATACAATTGCGGGAAGTTTGATCAATGAAAAAGGGCAAATGACTTTAGATAATCAAAATTTATTAGCGTTCAATGAAGAAGAACGTGCACAAGTTATATCCAGAGTCTTTCAAGACCCAATGATGGGTACTGCTCCGCGTATGACAGTAGCAGAAAATCTCGCGATTGCATTAAGACGAGGGGAGACGAGAGGGCTTAGTCGAACACTGAATCAAGAGAACTATCTAAAAATTAAACATATCGTCTCTAAAATAGGATTAAATTTAGAGGATAAACTAGACGATGAAGTTGGTTTATTATCCGGTGGACAAAGACAAGTCATCACTTTATTAATGGCGACTATCAAAAAGCCTAGACTTCTTCTGTTAGATGAACATGTGGCTGCTTTGGATCCTAAAGCGACAGAACAGGTAATGAAAATTACTCAGGATCGTGTCCAACTAGAAAATATAACAACTTTAATGGTCACGCATAATATGCAACACGCTATTGATTATGGCAATCGCCTTATCATGATGGACCAAGGACAAATTGTTATAGATATTTCGGGAGAAGAAAAGGGCCAATTAACTGTTCAGGAATTGGTTAACTTATTCCATAGAGAAGCAGGAAAAGATATACAGTCTGATCAGATGTTACTAAATAGATGATGGAACATTCAATAACTTTTAGGTGCATTATACAACTACTCTATTTTTGTATATTCAAAGGGTTATTCAAAGGCTTACATATCAATGCTTATCGTTAGTTGCTTGTAGCAACTGTATTAAAACTTAATTTTTAGGAGCTGTATGATGAAAATTCTATTACCAAATAATATTGAATTATATTATAAGAAAGTAGGTCAAGGAGAGCCTTTATTACTGTTACATGGAAATGGTGATTCACACAAAGAATTGGAAAAGTTGGGGCTCGCATTGTCTAGTAATTACACCGTTTATCTAATTGATTCTAGAGATCACGGTAAAAGCATGCATACGAATAAGTATTTCGTGTATGAGGATTTAGCTGAAGATATTGATTATTTTATAGGTGAACTTCAATTGCAAAACGTTAATATTATTGGTCATAGTGACGGAGCAATTATTGCAACTTTACTAGCAATGAATAAGAAAACTTATTTGCGAAGAATTATTTTACTTGGGCTGACATTAAAGCCTGAACAAATGAAAGATAAGTGGTCGGAATGGATTCAAGCAGAATATGAAAAAAATAAACATCCATTATTTCGGTTAATGGTTGAAGAACCCCAAATTGAATATGAAGATCTAAAAAAGATAGAAATTCCTGCATTAGTTGTTGCAGGTGAAGATGATGTCATGGAGACGGAAAATTATGTTGAAATTGCTAAGTGGATACCACATAGCCAGTTATATATTGTAGAAAATGAAGATCATATGTCCTATGTCAATTATACGGACAAATTTGCATATAGGGCTCAAGAATTCTTAAAATAGGAAAATTACACAGTTTATAAGGAGGATTCTGAGAAGTTTTGACGGGTGTAGCTACGTAGATAGAGTTGAAATCGTCTCAGAATGTTCCTTAATTACATCGGTATGGGATACTATGAGGAGGTAGTCACATGTTTCAAGAGAATGATTATATTAGAAGACAGATTAGAGCAATGGTTAAGGGTTTAGGTAAGTTTATGGGACTAGAAGACATTAGAGAGTTTTTAAGTTTAAGTGATGATGAGCAAAGTGTAATAACAGATGATGAACTTGAAACAATTATTGCAACTTCTAAAATTGAGATAATTTCTGGCAATAAAGGATTAACGTCAGAAGAATTAGCAACTGAGTTAAATCTTACGGTGAAAGAGTTGAATCAATTGATGAGTAATGAAATTATAGCCAGTGAAGAAAATTTGGATCGAATGGTAACCTTTATATCTGAAAATCAGTCATTTTTATAGTAAAAGAGAGGGAAAGAGACTAAAAATGTGGGACAATTTAAAATTTAAATTCACTACTTACTTGGTATAATATATATTATGTAAACTAAAATAAACAAAAAGAAAGACAGTTTACATCACTCAAGCAATGAACACTTTTTGTGTCTTTTGTGCTCTCTTGGGTGTGGCTTTTAGAATAAATATCGATAAACGCAGTTAAATATTTTTTAACTGATCCCAAACGAAATCAACCAATGGTTTTGTCTTTCTACCGTTTGCTCCATTTACTTTTGGAATCTCACCAACATAGGTTTTTACATCCCAAAGTTACCTTGAACTTTTTCTATTCAATTTATTTAGCTAAACCATATAATAACTTGTTAAAATAAAATACATATATTTCACCGTTTTTTAATTTTATTTCTACAGCAGCATAGCAAATTTCTACCAATTTGTTAACAATCTGTTTTTTAGAAATATGATTTAATCGATAAAATACAACCAATGAGTAAAGTGATTTTATGCTTACAAGATGCACAAAATAATTTTTTTACTGAAAAATTGTAGTTTTTTAATTAAAAATCGAGTAAGGCTAAATAATTCATCAGTTTTGTTTCTCAAATCAAACGGTATATCTACTATTTCCTTAAATATAAGCTTTTACCACTCCACTCTCTTAGATATTTTCCTTATTCCCATCCAGTATCTTTCAAATTTTAGCTCATAGCAGTCATCCATACTTCTGGCTGACAGTTTCTCCGGCAAAGTTTATAGTGAACTTTCATCACTAAATTGTTACTTATACCGGGTGCACATTAAAAATACCCAAGAAAATCGAACACTTCTTGGGTATGTTAAAGAGTTATTTCTATTCTATGTGGTTAATTGCATTTGTTCATTATAGAAGGAACGATAAACCATATAACTTGCAATAAAAGATGAGATCGCAGTTACAGAAATCAACATGAACATGACGACGATTTGGTAACGAATCGCTTGGATTGGATCAATACCCGCAAACATAAGCCCAGACATCATTCCAGGTAAGCTCACCAGTCCTACTGTTTTTGTTCGTTCAATGGAAGGTGACATTCCTGTCTGAATGCTGTCACGCAGGATCGACTGTGATGCTTGTTTAGGATTCGCACCTAGTGCCAGTTTCTCTTGCACTTGCTGTCTACGGTCATTAAACTGAGTGGTTAATGACCGATAAACCACGCCAATTGCTGTCATTGCATTTGAAGCAATCATTCCTGTAATCGGTACAATTTGTGAAGGCGTCCAATCAACCGCTCCAGAAAAAATTAAAATGACAAGCGCAATAGCAGTCCCCACACTAATTGAAATAGCTGATACCTTAAATGAATTGGGAATCCCATGACTCGTTTTATGGGCATTGTAGGAGGCATTAAAGACAATAAACAACACCATCACTAATGTTAATAAATCGTTATCCATTTGAAAAACAAAGCCTAATACGTATCCTATAATAAATAGTTGGATAACTACTCGTATACCGGCAATTAAGATATCTTTACCGAGTCCCAATTGTTCTTTGTAATCTACAAAAATAGCAATAAATAATAATAGTGTTGATAGTACTAAAGAAAAATTACTTATTTCTAAACTATTTTCCATGTGTGACACCCTCCGTTTTCCCATTAACCAATGTGATGATTTCATTTGAAGCATTGATTTCCTCTTGATTATGTGTAACCCAAAGAATGGTCACCAGTTCCTCTTTATTTAAACGGTGAATATAAGATAGAACAGCCTCTCGATTTTCTTGATCTAATGAACTTGTCACTTCATCCATAAGTAGTACTTCAGGTGGATACATCAAATTTCTAATAAGCGCCACCCGTTGTTTTTCCCCACCAGATAAATCTTTGATAGGTTTATCTAAATAAGTAGAAGGTAGCTGCACGGTTTCAAGTCCTTCTTTTGCTCGGGATTCATCGAAATTATCCTCTCGAATATCCGCAGGAAACGATAAATTTTGTCGAACTGTCTGATCAAATAAAACCGCATTTTGAAAGAAATAAGAGACTTGTTTTCTGTATTCAGTCGCTTCATATTCTATAATTTCTTTGTTTTTATAGTAAATCCTTCCTGCAGTTGGGCTGATTAACAGACCCATGAGTTTCAGTAAGGTACTTTTCCCGCCACCAGATGGACCGGTCACGGTTACGATATCTCCTTTGTTGACTGTAAAATTAATATCTTCAAGAATCTGTTGATTCTCTATTTTAAATCCTACATTTTCTAACCTAAATATTTCTTGAGACATACAATTTCTCCTTGTCATTCTTATGTATTTTCTATAAAAAAAGTACGAATGAATCAACAGTTGATCCATTCGAATTTTCGTGGATTAACCATAGAGATTAATAGATAATTATATTACATTTTTAATGCTCGTTTGGATCATTTGCAGCATCTTCATGCGTTTGATGGACAGTTCCTGGTAAATGATCTGGTCCAGCATAGATGGTATATAATTTTAAAGGAACTTTACCTGTATTAGTCACGTTATGCCATACATTTGCTGGTACGAAAATCGCATCATCGTCCGTTACTTCTTCCTCAAAGTCTAGGTTAGCTTCTGTTGGTCCCATTTGACATAAGCCTGTACCTTCTTCAATA
This sequence comes from Atopostipes sp., assembly GCA_036752165.1. Classification (GTDB taxonomy): domain Bacteria; phylum Bacillota; class Bacilli; order Lactobacillales; family Carnobacteriaceae_A; genus Atopostipes. The sequence goes on along the minus strand of DAIOTF010000005.1, from coordinate 3,443 downwards.
CGTAAAAATTGATCAATACCTTCATGTACTTCAAGACCGATATCGTCACCTGGTTCTATGGACATAACGGTGACTTGTAATTTTTCTCCGGTCCAAATCGTTGTGCGAAAATTATTGTTTTCGACTGTCATACTTTCGATGTTTTCCACTGCTGGCTTTTTTCCTCGGTCACTATAATCATTTTTCATTATACCAACCCCCTTCTGTTATTTATAATTACTCTAATTAACCCCACTATATAGTTTAATTATTCGCCTGTCAAAATAATTAGCTTAATTAAAATATAAACAGTTGAGACCATATTAATAAATGAATTAAGCTAATGGTATTAAATAAGAAGTAAGTATCTATTTATAATAAACTAAAAATCTCATAATAAACTAAAAATCCCACTCGTACATCAAAACGAGTGGGACTTAACTCAATAATATTTTTAGATTCTTTCGTGGAAGTAACCTCTATGCTTCACATGCTAAGCAGACACTTGAACGGTAAAACTCTTGAGCAGCACTTGTTGAATGTTGGTAATAAAGTGATTTGATGCCATTTTCCCATGCATAAAGGTGTAATTGGTTAATCTCTTTTGTCGTCATCATTGCTGGATTGATCATGATGTTTAAAGATTGTGCTTGATCGATGAAACGTTGACGAATACTTGCTTGGTTAATAATTTCGTATTGGTTAAGTTCAGCAAATGTTTTAAAGACATTCTTTTCATGTTCGGTTAAGAAGTCTAAATGCTGAACAGAACCGTCATGATTCTTAATATCCGCCCATATTTCAGCAGTATTTTGACCTTTCTCTTCAAGTAGTTCAACTAAATATTGGTTTTTAATTGTCGTTTTAATTTTACTCATATCTTTTACATAATAATTACTAAACAGCGGCTCAATAGATTGAGAGACTTGTCCAATAATAAAGGCGGAAGAAGTCGTCGGTGCGATGGCCATTGTTGTTGCATTACGGTACCCTGTCCCCTTTAATACTTTCGGCTCTCCGAATTTATTCGCCAATTCTTTTGACGCATCTTTTGCTCGTTCACTTATGGTTTTATGAATCTCTTCATTTAACAAACTTGCTTCTACCGATTCGAAAGCAATCATTTGAGACTGTAAAAGAGAATGCCACCCTAATACACCTAGTCCTAATGCACGGTTTTCTTTTGCAAAATTATAGGCTCTTTCCATGAAGTAAAAGGCATCTGTATCTTCAGGGTCCTCTGAATCTCTCATTACTTCGAGTTTTTCAATAAATTCAGACATGACTGCATCTAAGAAATAAATCATGGTTTCTACTGCATCTGTCTCTTTCCATTCCTCGTAATGAAGAACGTTCATAGAAGATAGATTACATACAAATGACCATTCTTCATTGTCTGGTAATGCAATTTCGCTACATAAGTTAGAATGAGTGATTGGATAATCTTTATACCATTCAGGTTTATTTTCATTCACTGTATCAGTGAAGAAAATATAAGGATAGCCCATTTCAACGCGTCTTTGAAGGACTTT
>DAIOTF010000005.1:0-1832 GCA_036752165.1 Atopostipes sp. | reverse complement strand
GAAGCGGTATGCAAGATGCTTGCCATATTGTCAGTGGGTGTGCTACCAAAACAACTAATTGGAAAACCACGATTTGTACCAAAATTCGTCCATACAGGTGTAGATAAAGAATAATACCCTCTACTCATATAATCGTAAAACTTTTTAGCAAATCCTTTTTCTTCTAATATTTCCTCTGCCCTTATAGCAATATCATAAATACGTTCTTGTGCACTTTGTCCTTCTTGTAGGTATCCTCTTGATAGAAATAATTCACTTTCCTCAGTGAGCCAATAAAATGGTTCGTAAGTTCTAGTTTTAACTTTTTCCATATAAATCTCCCTCTACTTTATATTAAAATAAATCATCAGCTGTAACAGATTGTGATCGTTTTGTATAATTAACTGAGCGTTTTTCAAAGAAATCGACATGCTTCGTACTCACAATCTCTTCATCAAACCATAATGTTTTCTCTACTTCTGCAGAATCCGTATCAAAAATTCGCTTTAATCCAATTGCTTCTAGGGAATTATTTAAACGATGCTTAATGAACTCTTGTACTGTAAATTTTGGAATGAAGTCGATCTCTCCATCTTCGTAAATCCAATCCAAGACATCTTTTTCTGTTGTATATGCATCTTGGCATAAAGTGTAAATCTCTTCAGCCATCTGCTCATCAAACCACTCAGGACTCTCCTCTAGAATTGTATTGATTAAATCGATACCAAACTCTCCATGTAACTGTTCTTCCTTAGAAGTCGCTTCAATTACGTTTGAGATACCACTAAATAAATTTTGGTGCTTGTTAAAGCTCATAATAATTAAGAACTGGCTGAATAAAGAAATATGTTCAATAAATGCAGAAAATAGAAGAACTGAAATAGCATAGTCTCGATCAGATCCTGTCTGCGAATACTGAATGTGTGCATTTAAATAATCTACACGTTTATTTAATACAGGGATGTTTTCAATTTCTTCAAATATATTGTTTAAACCAAGCAATTCTAATAGGTGTGAATAAGCATCACTATGACGAACTTCAGATTCTGCAAAAGTCATTCCAACGTTGGCAAGCTCTGGTTTTGGTAAACGATCGTATAGCTTTGCCCAAAATGTTTTAACACTTACTTCCACTTGTGATATCGCTAGCATCGCATTACGAATGGCTGTTCTCTCATGGGGTTTGACGTTTACTTTGTAGTCTTGAACATCACTCGTGTAATTGTATTCTGTATGTAGCCAGTATGAGTGTTGAATGGCTTCTTTATACGATTCAAGTTCGGGATATTCATAAGGTTTCAAATGTTTTCGTGGTTTAAAAATATCACGCTTTCTCATTTGATGTTGCTTCTCACGATATAAAATATAAGCTTTGGCTGTCTTAAGAAATTGTTGATTCATTAATTCTATTTCCACTAAATCTTGAATTTCCTCTACTTCAATAATATTTTTAGCGATTTTATCAACTACCGTTTGAGCCACTCGATTTACTTCTTCAGGAGAAAGTTCTTTTGTTTCATTGTTGGCTTTTAGAACTGCCTGTTCAATTTTCTCGCCCTCAAAAGATACACTTGTCCCATCTCTCTTAATCACCTTCATATCGGCTGGCATTTTTGAATCATTCTTTATCCATTCAAGTAACCCACTATAAATTGGCTCGTGTGGTCGATGAATTCCGTCAATAAAGACTTGAGGAACGGTTGTTAAATTTTGACTCTTGATAAATTCAAGAGCTTCTCTATCTTTTTCGATATCCACTTCCTTAAAATCAATGGCATTCTCTTTTAACCATCCCTTTAAGCGGTCACACCATGAACATGTTTGTTTTGTATAAATAACAACTTTCGACATTT
>DAIOTF010000004.1:48932-60996 GCA_036752165.1 Atopostipes sp. | reverse complement strand
ACTTTACAAATAAAAAAGCAGATGACTGTCTCTCATCATCTACTTCTTATGTATTAAGCGATGTAACTTCGACATGCTTTCGCACAAGCACGACTAGCCTTTGCACATGATTGGCAATGCTCGTGATTATGTTTTTCACATTCTTCCGCACAAAGTTCACAACTTTTTGCACAGGCTTCTAGTAATTCTGGCAAAACTTCGCTATTTCTTTGTGCATAATCTAAAATAATCCCACACAAATCTGCACATTCTCGAGTTCTTCGAAGGCATTCTGCCATATGACCGGCATCTTCCTCTTTAAGACAAGCATCAAAGCAATGATTACAGGTTTTCTGACATCCTAAAACAATATCCATCAATGGTTCTAACGTTCTTGGCATGGTCATTCCTCCATTATTCTGAGTTCTCTCTATCAGTTTACTCTTCTCTTGTATGTTGTACAAATGAATGGTTTTACTTTGCTTTTAAAATAAACTTTTCTATCACTTCATGAATCGCATCTTCTTCATGATTCGCTTTTGATAGATAATTCACTTTACTTTTTAATTCTGGAACCATATTTTGAACACCCACGGATAATCCGGCTACTTCTAACATGGGTAAATCATTATGGTTGTCACCTATCGCAATAGTTTCGCTCAGATTCATTCCTAAATGTTGGGCTAAAAAAGCTAATCCTTCCCCCTTATTTGCTCCCTTGGCATTAAATTCTAAGTACCGGTTACTTGAATAGCTAACATCGCAATTTTCTGTATAAGGGGCTACCTCTTTTTCAATTTTTCTCAAATAATCCAAGTCTGTATTCATGTATAGAATTTTCACTATTTCTTCATCTCTTAAAAATTCAAGGTTTTTATCAAATACTTCAATAACATCCATTTTTGTCTCTAAATGGGCACGTTCTTCTTCCACATAATTATACACATAAACTTTATCTAATGTGTAAACATGAATACAGACATCGTATTCTGTGCCTCGGGAGTACATTTGCGAAGCGAAATCAAAATCGATTCCGCAGTAGTGTAAAATTTTGTTATCTTTATTTTCAGTCACTGCTCCACCATTAAAAGAAATGACGAAGTGGTCTTTTCTATCGTACAAACCAATATCTTTCAACGTTTCTTGAACGGTTGGAAATCCTCTTCCAGTAGCTAAGACAAACTTTACGCCTAACTCCGTGGCCTTTTGAATCGCTTCGATATTCCGTTTTGAAACGGTATTATCTAAAGACAAAAGTGTTTCGTCTACATCACAAGCAATTAATTTATACATCTCGCATCCTCCATGTATCTTCTCGACTAAGTTTATCATGATTCATAGTAATGTTGAAAGAAAGTGTTGTTTATTTGTATTTTCAGTTCGCTGCAAGCTGTCTCATCGAAGCTAAATTGGATTTGGGACACGTAAGAACTGTCTCGCGTGTCCCAAATCACATCCTAACAAAAAAGAGAAACGATTCTGCTCTGTTTTATCAGAGGAATCGTTTCTCTAAAAGGATTTAATCTATGTTAGCTAGGGCAATTTCTTGATCTATTTTTACTTGTTCTAATAATTCTGGGTTTTCTAATAAGTCTAATGCGACCAACGCAATGCCTTGCGCTCCTTTAATTAAGCCATCTCTTCCAGTTTCCGTAATGGTAGCGTCTGCCATTTCTCGCGTATGGGCGCTCACTGATTCAGGAACTATTTTAATATTTCCTTGGATTGTTGGACATTTGTAACTCACCGCTCCTACGTCCGTTGAACCACCAGTTGTTTCATCAACCGGCTGAATATCTTCCACCCCTAGTTCTTCGTACTTCTCCGTCAAAATTTCAGCTAATTTATAATTAATCACCGTATCATCATAAGCACATTCATATTCCGAAACTTCAACCGTTGTTCCATTGGCTTCGCTAATGTTTTTCACCATATCTATGGCTTTTTGACTAATTTCTCGAGCATAAGCCATTGTTGGTGCGCGGAAATAATATTCTAACGAAGCGTAGTCGGGTATAACATTAGCGGCTTCGCCACCATTCTTAATTACCCCGTGAATCGTTGTATAAGGTTTAACCATTTGGCGAAGCAGGTTGATCTGAACGTAGCTCATGACTGCGGAGTCGAGTGCTGAAACACCGTCCCAAGGATTGGCTGCGGCGTGAGCTGTTTTACCATGAAATTCAAATTTCACTGGGACAAGAGCACTTGAACGAGAACCGACACCATTTAGACTACCCGGATGAACCATCAAAGCCACATCGACCTCGTCAAATACGCCAGCATCCGCCATCGAAACTTTGCCACCAAAGTTTTCTTCAGCTGGGGTTCCGACCACATGAACTTTGCCACCAAATTCATCAATTACAGCTTTTAAAGACTCTCCAGCCGCTACACCTATCGCTGCAATCAAGTTATGCCCACAACCGTGCCCTATTTCTGGAAGAGCATCGTATTCAGACATGAATGCGATTGTTGGACCAGGTTTCCCAGAATCATAGGTACCGATAAAACCTGTCGGAACGACATAGCCTAATTGTGTCTCAAAACCTGCGTTGTCTAAATAATCAACAAGTCGTTTCATCGATTCAAATTCTTCGTTTCCAATTTCTGGATTCTCATAAAGGGATTGAACAATTTCCATATAGTCGTCAATATTTTGTTCGATTAAAGATAGTACGGTTTCTTTTGGAGTCATCTAATCAACCTTCCTTTTATAAAACTAAAAACTTATTCTACTGCTTTATGCGATAATTCAACATTTTCTGCTTGCCATTTTTCAATATTGCCGTTATCAATATTTTCTTGAATGACTTCATTCACTACCTCAATTAATGATTCATATTCTTCACCTAATGGGAATGCGATAACGTTTGTACTGTACATTCTTTCAGGATCTAAATCGAAAGATTCTTGCGGTAAAATTGTTAAGTTCGGGAAAGTCACTAGCATTGGTTCTGCCGATGAAGTAGATACAATCATCGCGTCAATATCGCCTTCATTTAAAGCAGCTAATCCAACATCTAACGTGCTGTATTGTTTAATATTTGAATCATCTGTTAAATTTTGTGCCAGTTCGTATTGAATTGAACCACCTTGTGCACCTAACACAAGTCCTGCTTCTTCAATTTCTTCTAGTGAACTAAATTGTTCAGCAAAAGCTTCTTGCATCATAATTCCTTGGAAACCAAGCTCGGATTCTTGTAAGTAGCCAATTGATGATTGCATAACTTGATCACGTTCTTGTGTCCAAGTAAACCCTGAAATTCCAAAGTCGATTGAACCTGTTTGAACGTTTGCCAGTACACCGTTAAAGTCTGTTGCTGTGATTTCTAACGTTACCCCAATTTCATCCGCAATGGCCTGCGCTAAATCAATATCACTTCCTACAATTTGACGGTCTCCATTGTCATCTAAAACGTAAAACTCCATTGGTGGATAGTCTGGAGATGTTCCAATATTTAAAACACCCTCTTCTTTTATACGCGCGAGTGCATCTTGCCCATCTGCCGATTCTGAACCTCCACATGCAACAAGGACAAAAGTAGCAACAACTGTTAATAAAGTGACTAAAATTTTCTTCGTATTTTTCATTTCTATTACTCCTTTTTGTGTATTTTAATAATCAATTTGATCTAAAAATTTCTTTGTTCGTTCTTTTTGTGGATGATTAAATAATTGATCGGGTGTTCCTTCTTCTACAATATTTCCACCATCGATAAAGATAACGCGTGAAGCAACTTTCTCCGCGAAGTTCATCTCATGGGTTACGATGACAAGTGTCATATCTTCCTCTACTAAATCTTGAATAACCAGTAAAACTTCTTTGACCATTTCTGGGTCTAAAGCTGATGTCGGTTCGTCAAATAACATCAATTCTGGACTCATCGCAAGGGCTCTTGCAATGGCAACACGTTGTTTTTGTCCACCCGATAAGCTATTTGGATAAGCATCTGCTTTATCCGCCAGTCCAACTTTTTCTAGTAAATCAATCGCAACTTCTTTCGCTTCTTTTTCATTCATTTTTTTACGCTTTACTGGCGCTAAAGTAATATTATCTAGTACTGACAAATGGGGGAATAGGTTAAATTGTTGAAAAACCATCCCAATATTTTCTCGAATCGTATCAATTTCAGATTCTTTCATCTGTGGTGCGTTTAATTGTGTATCTTTAAAAGTGATTTCTCCACCAGTTGGAGTTTCCATTAAATTCATGCAACGTAGAAGAGTTGATTTCCCTGATCCTGAAGGGCCAATAATCGCAACGACTTCACCTTTTCTAACTTCTGTATTGATTCCTTTCAATACCTCGTTGTCTCCATAGCTCTTTTGTAAGTTATTTATTTTAAGCATAAGTATTTAACCTCTTTTCTAGATACTTCATCAAAGTCGATAAGGAATACGTTAAAATATAATAAATAATTCCAACAACAATCAATGGTTCAAAAATTGAATAAGTGGAAGCTTGTACGATGTTGCTTGTGTACATTACGTCAAACACTCCAACTGTCGATACAATCGATGATTCTTTAATCATTGTAATAAATTCATTACCGAGACCGGGTAGTACAATTCGAATGGCTTGAGGAATAATAATCGAAAACATTGTTTCGCCTTTACTCAACCCTAAAGCACGCCCTGCTTCGATTTGTCCTTTGTCTACGGATTCGAGTCCTCCACGTAAAACTTCACTTACATAAGCACCTGAGTTAATAGCTAAAGCAACGACTGCAGTAATGAATTCTCGCGATCCAAAAGTCCCACCTAAAAATCCAATACCTGAAAATCGAATCCCCAATACTGGTAAACCATAAAGCCAAACGAATAGTTGAAGAAGCATCGGCGTCCCACGCACAATATTTGTATAGGCATTGGCTATCCAATTTAAGACTTTCATATTTGACATTTTCATTAATACAACGACTAACCCGATCAAACTACCGATAATTACTGTAGTTAAGGATAAAACAATTGTTACCCAAGTTCCTTCAATAAAAGTTGGAATCCATTCAATGATTCGGCTAAAATCGATATTTACAGCACTCATAACAGTATTCATTTTCTCTCTCCTCGTTTATTCATTTTCATTTTATGAAACAAAAAAAGTCCCGCCTCATGTCTTAGATAGACATAGAGGCGAGACTTCTCCCACGGTACCACTCTAATGAATCTCAACGGATACCGTAAGTTTTACGGTTTTAGTTTTTAATTCACTCTTATTTTAACCGCTAGATAGCGGAGTTAGCGACACAAGGCTAACTAGTCTCCTAAGTGCGGTTCAATTCTAATCCAACAATGGGCTTCCACTCTACCCCATCTCGCTGTGTTGTTTTAAAATTTACTCTCTTAATCATCGACTAAATATTTAGTTGTGTTTCAACTTGTGTAATACTTTATCACGTTGTTTGAATGCTGTCAAATGTTTTCTCATCTTTTTTTAACTTTGTAATAAAAAAGGACATGAGAGAACTATCGGTAATAGCCCTTCTTGTCCTTTACTTCATATTATTTAAGTTCACTTTCTTGTAGTGCTTCTTCTCTTCTATCTGCAAGAACTTCTTGAATTTCTTCCATTTTTTCTTTATCTAAATCGTAGAACTTCATAGCAATTAATGAAGCTACCCATGCAATCATCAGCATACCGAAGAATAAAAACATCGTTACCCAGAAAATATCACTTGAATAAGCCGTATCTACATCTGGGAAAATTTCATTAAAGCCAATAAATGCCAATGAAATGCCGATAACCGTTTGACCAACAGATGAAATCATTTTGTCTACAAACGAGAAAATAGTTCCCATTAGACCAGGTGCATACATACCTGATTTATACGTCTCATAATCCGTAACATCTGGAATCATAGGAATAACTAACCCACCGGATAATGTTCTAAGCCCATTACCTAGTACGTATAGAATAACAAAAGCGATTGTCATAAAGCCGATGTTATCGAACCTAATTTGTGTAGGATCTCCTAACCATAATAGTAGGAACAATAATGTGTAGATAATAATGGCTGCCCATGTAGATCCAATATAGCCTGATTTCGTTCCAAACTTACCCGCAAAGCGAGTACCTAATACAGCAATTACAATGTTTGGAATTAACATAATACCAGACATTACCCCAAATAGACCGTAGTCACCCATGATGATTCCAAATAACATAACCATTACTATTGAGTTAGTTGCTACTGTAGATCCTAGTTTGTCCGTAGATGCGGCAACAATAAGCATTTGTAATGGACGATTTCCTTTGATGATTTTCCACATATCTTTAAACGTAATTTTAACAGGTTCACCGGTACCAAAGTTTTCCGTTCGGTCACTAGACCAAATTCCCAATATAGCTAATAACGTTAAGACCCCAGAAAATGCAATAATCGTTAATGTAAATTCACGGAATAATGGCGCACTATTAAAGCTTCCATATTTTGGAACTAGGTAGTTTGATAAGTAGATCCCAGCTCCAGCAAAGAATAATCCAGTAAATGAAATATCAAATGTAGAAAATAGCGGACGTTGTTCTGGATCATTTGTTAAAACCGTTTGACCAGCTTTAGTTACTGCTGTTTGGAGAGTATAGCCAATAATATAAATAGCGTATAATGCAATAAAGTATGGTAAACGGAACCCTTCAGGAACTAGATGGTTTGTAAAGAACATAAGCAACGTAATTATTGTCATGATTAAATAACCTAAGACTAGGAACGGTCGGAACTTTCCAAATTTTCCATCTGTACGGTCAATCCACATTCCGACAAATGGATCCGTCACTCCATCCCACATTCGACTTGCAGTAATAATTGTTGATACAATTACTGTTCCTAGTCCAACAACACCTGTTGCATAGTAGGCTACGTTCATCATCAAGAACATAAAAGCATTTGTAGCGGTATTGTTTGCTGCAAAAAAGGCCATTTGCCAAACTTTTGCTCGTTTATACTCTCTCTTTTTTGGTGGTGTAGACTGAACGACTGCTTCCCCTTTTGCTTGATTTGTTTTATTTGGTACTTCCATATTAAACACTCCTTTTTATTTTTTGTCGATAAAGCCCTTACATTACTTATTGTTAGTTAGATTTTATTTATTAATACTAATTATCCACCCTTTCAATTCAAAAAACGCACTATTTGTGAACATCTCTACAATAAACATCATACCATTTAAATGTAGGCGCTTCAATATTTATTTTAAATTTTTTGTTTTTTTAAAAAACTACATAAACCTATTTGTTACAAGTTCGCAGGACTTCATTTAAAAAGCGAAGAAATACATTTCACACTTTCCTAGAAAACGGTTTACTTTTTTGTGAATCAATTATCAAAAACATCATACCATTTAAATGAATACGCTTCAATAAAAATTTCACGTTTTGCTTATTTTTTTGTATAGACAACCTCGAACCTTATTAAATAGCTATTATAAACTCATAATAAAAATGTATGAAAATATGGATTATTAATGAATTATTGAGTTTTCATTTTCCTTCGAAAAGCTTTGAACTGGCGCTATTCTTTTGCTATTATAGACTGTATGGAATAGAAACGAGTGAAGCAGATGACAAAAGAAATCATCCAACTTAAAGGTATTAAATATCGGTATACTGAAGATCAAGAATCACTGGTATTAAATGATGTCAATCTAACCGTTCATAAAGGTGAGTGGATAACCATCATTGGCCCCAATGGATCAGGAAAATCAACACTTACCAAAGTAATCAATGGATTGGTTATTCCAAATCATGGTCAGGTAACTATCCGAGGCGTTAAAATGACTGAGGATAATTTATCAGAAGTCAGAAAGAAAATTGGAATGGTTTTTCAAAATCCTGAAAACCAATTTGTCGGGGCAACAGTTGAAGACGATGTCGCCTTTGGATTAGAAAATCTTGGAATGCCCTTAGATAAAATGAAAGTGCTTGTCAAAGAATCTTTACAAAAAGTTGGGATGTGGGAATTCAAAAATAGAGAACCCGCTCTTTTATCTGGTGGACAGAAGCAACGTGTAGCGATTGCAGGCATTATGGCAACACAACCGGATATATTAATTTTGGATGAATCAACAAGTATGTTAGATCCCAAGGCTCGTTTGGAAGTTTTTGAAACAATTAAAGAATTAAAAGCTCAAGAAGATTTAACTGTTCTTTCTATTACGCATGACATTAGCGAAGCGTTAGAAAGTAATCGAATTGTTGTCATGGACAATGGGAAAATCGTGGATACTGGAACCCCCGAAGAAATTTTTTCTTACGGTGAAAAGCTGATCGACTTAGGACTTGAATTGCCTTTCTCAGAACGCTTGAAAGCCTCTTTAAATAAAGTGGGATTTTCTTTACCTGAGGAGTACATGACAAATGAAAGAATGATGGAGTGGCTATGGACATATTATTCGAAAATGTAAGTCATACTTACCAAGCAGGCATGCCTTTTGCGCATACTGCTTTAAACAACATAACCCTTAAAATTAAACCGCACAAAGTAACAGCCATTATTGGGAAAACCGGGAGTGGAAAATCTACTCTTGTTCAACACTTAAATGCTTTATTGAAACCTACAGAAGGGCGTCTTCGAATTGGAACCCGTGTAATCGAACCACAAACGAGTGAACGTTACATGAAAGCCTTGCGTAAGCAAGTAGGAACAGTCTTTCAATTCCCAGAATCACAATTGTTTGAACAGACTGTTCTCCAAGATATTTCATTTGGACCGAAAAATTACGGAGCGAGTGAGAACCAAGCAGAAGCAATCACTCGAGAGATTTTGCCGCTTGTTGGTTTAGACGAAAGCTATTTGGATATCTCCCCTTTTGAGTTATCTGGAGGCGAACAAAGACGCGTCGCAATTGCAGGAGTCTTGGCTTTAGAACCAGAAGTACTTGTCTTAGATGAGCCTACAGCAGGGCTAGATCCAAAAGGTCAAAAAGACACGATGGATATGTTTTATGCATTCAATCAAGAAAGAAGCACAACCATTATTTTAGTTACACATCGAATGGAACATGTGGCTGAATATGCGGATGATGTGATTGTGCTGAGTCATGGGAGAGTCGTAAAACAAGGGAGTCCTTACGAAATTTTTCAAGACCCTGCTATCTTAAAAGAATTGGACTTAGATGTGCCTGAAACGATTGCTTTTGCACATCAGTTGAATCAAAAATACAACTGGAATGTAAAAGCCGATTCTGTTACAACAGATGAATTAGCTCTGCATCTTAAAGAGTTCTTCGTAAAGGAAAATGGTGAAGGAGCATGAAACAAAAATTAATTATCGGACGCTATTTACCTTATGATTCTTTTGTTCACCGACTGGATCCTCGTTCCAAGTTACTTGCAACCATTTTGTATATTTTAATTATTTTCTTTGCAAATAATTGGCTAACTTATCTATTGTTAACACTTGTTGTATTATTAGGCATTTATTTATCTAAAGTACCTTTTGATTACTTTGTAAAAGGGGTACGGCCTATGCTTGTCTTATTTCTCTTTACGGCCTTTTTACAAATTTTGATTACACCTGGACGGACAACTTACTTCTCAGTTGGCTTTATTCAAATTTCTCAGGAAGGAATTCAAAATGGTGTATTTGTTTTTGCACGGTTTGTCTTAATTATTTTTATGTCGATTCTATTAACTTTAACGACTGAAGCCTTAAGATTAACAGATGCAATTGATTATTTTCTTACACCGCTTAAGAAGTTAGATGTACCTGTACATGACATGGCCTTAATGCTTTCAATCGGCCTACGCTTTGTTCCTACTTTAATGGACGAAGCCGAAAAGATTATGAATGCCCAACGCGCTCGCGGAATGGATTTCAGTGAAGGGACTTGGTTAGATAAACTTAAAAACTTTGCTCCTTTATTAGTTCCACTTTTTAATAGTTCTTATGATCGCGCATTTGATTTAGCGACCGCCATGGAAGCCAGAGATTATCAAGGTGGAAAAGGACGCTCAAAATATCGCCAACTCACTTGGCATTTTAATGATTCATTGGTGATCCTCTTTTTTATTGCTTGTTTATTGCTTGTCTTAAGCGTCCGTTCCTAGTGGACTAGCCTTTTAACAATATAAAGCGTATAATAGACTTATTCATAAAGGAGAGAAGAGAAAAGTATGGAAAGCATTTATCATTTTTTACACAATTTTTTATTTTCTAGTGTTGATTTAGTCAGTACGGTTATTGAAATCTGGGGGCTACTTCTGATTGTTATAGCTATGACCAAAGAGATTTATCGCGTAGTCTTTAAATACCACCTGGATTTCAGAAAAGTAAACGCAGATAATAGTTTAAATGCTGGTTTAGCAAGTGCCTTAGAGGTCCTATTAGCGTCTGAGATTTTAAAGACGATTACCATTGATAGTTACCAAAACTTAATCATTATCGGAATTTTAGTGGTCTTACGTATCGCAATGGCTATGTTGCTTATTTGGGAACATGACCATAAAGTTGAAGTTACTCATCACGATGATTTTAACTAATTTGAAATTAAAAATGGTGCATCCTTTTTTAGAAGGTGCACCATTTTTTTACTATTCAATTAATGTATATTCATCATTCGTTAAAGAAAAATTATCCGTTAAACCATCTGTAAGATACACGTCTCGGTCCTTAGTAATAAAAACACCTTCGACATCTTCTAGATTATTGAGATAGTTTAATCCATCTTCTAATCCATATCCAAAAGCTACGGTAGATAAAGCATCCCCATCAACAGATAAATCAGAAATAATTGTTATACTCGCTAAACTATTGTCAAAAGGATAGCCAGTTTTAGGATCCATTAAGTGATGGTAAAGTTCACCCTCTTGTTCAATATAGCGTTCATAAATTCCTGATGTAACAATTGATTTATCCTGTAAATTAATCGCACCAATATAGGAACCTCTCAAATCAAACGGATCTTGGACGCCTACATTAAACCCACCTGTATCACGTGTTGGTGAGTCCCCCATTACTACAATATTTCCACCTAAATCTAATATAGCAGTTGTCACTCCAGCATCACTAAATAGCTTCGCCACTTCATCCGCAATATAACCTTTAGCAATAGCACCTAAATCAATTCGCATGCTTTCTTCTTGTAAATAGATTGAACGATCTTCAGCATTCAATTCAACTTTTGAATAATCTACTAAAGGAAGAACCGCTTCGATTTCTTCGGGTTCAGGCACTCTAGCATCATCAAAACCAATTCGCCATAAATCTGTGATAGGACCTATTGTATAATCAAAACCACTATTTGGTAACGCACTATACTCTGCAGCCGTTTCGACTAAAGGAAAGACATCATCAGATACTACTACCGCCTCTTGCCCGGCCGCTTGATTCACTTCTTCCATTTCAGAACCTGGTTCATTGGTTGTAATTTTATCCGATAATTCCGCAATGCGAGCGAAGGCTTCTTCTAATACTTCTTCCTTCCCTTCATCATAAACACGCAAAGTAACATAAGTCCCCATTAAAAATTCTGACCCTTCATAAGGGGTTTCTAAAATCGTATTTTCTTGATTACTTTCACTACATCCAAGGAGGATTAAAAGGAAAGTTCCTAGCCATAATAGCCCTTTAGAATGTGTTCTTTTCATTTTTCCATCTTCCATTCTTATCTATTTCCTCTAAAATAACACAAAAACTAGATAGGATAAACAGCCTTTATCCTACCTAGTATAAAAATTATCAATTATTTGAAATTATTCAGCAGCGTTGTCTACTTCAATAGTTTCAGTATTTCCTGCTTCTGCTGCATCAACTAATTGTTGTGCATAGTCTTGGAATTTTTCTGAAGTACCTGTAGCACCTGAGATAACTTCTACGTCTGCTGGATCTTGAGCTTCAACTAAAGCATCTTCTAATCCTGGAATGAAGTCTTGAGGACCTACACCATCCGTACCAACCATAGTTTCTTGGTAATTGTCATCTTCAATTTTATTTAAGCCATCTTCGTTAACACTTTCCCAGTTTGCATCTGTGATTTCACCTTCTGCAACTGTGATTTCAAGTGCTTCTTTCCAGCCTGTTTCACCAAAGTTTAATTCTTCAATACGGTATGAACCATCTTGCATGCCATCTTGTGTAGTTTCTTC
>DAIOTF010000004.1:41958-48832 GCA_036752165.1 Atopostipes sp. | reverse complement strand
GTTTCTTCTCCCCCACAAGCTGCTAAAACTAATGATGATGCCAATGTCAAACCTACTAATAATTTCTTCATTCTATTCTCTCCTTAATGTTTGTTTAACCACGACTATACCAAACACTTCACAAGTCACGATTAACCTTATTACTCTTATATCATAGCACCTTGTGATTTAATAATCAAGCTTTATTTAGTAATTTAATGATTTTTTTCACATATATTAGAAGATTAAAAGAGGTAGGAGTAAAACCACTCCTACCTCTTTTGAATTACTTATTTGTAAATATATTATTCAGCGTTGTCTACAACAATTGTATCTGTGTTTCCTGCTTCAGCTGCATCAACTAGTTGCTGTGCATAATCTTTGAATTTTTCTGAAGTACTTGTTGCGCCTGAAACTACTTCTACATCTGCTGGTTCTTGCGCATTAACTAATGATTCTTCTAGTTCTGGAATAAAGTCTTGAGGACCTACACCAACAGCACCAGACATTGCTTCTTGGTACTCGTCATCTTCAAGTTTAGCATTTCCATCTTCGTCAACACTTTCCCAGTTCGCATCTGTAATTTCACCATCTGCTACGGTAATTTCTAATGCTTCTTTCCAGCCTGTTTCACCAAAGTTCTGTTCTTCAATGCGGTAAGTTTCTTCTCCAGTAGCCGCCTCATCTGTAGTACCTTCGTCAGCGCCACAAGCTGCTAAAACTAATGATGAAGTTAATGTTAAACCTAATAAGATTTTTTTCATTCTTTTTTCGCTCCCTAATGTTTTATTTTTAATCCCCCGTAAAGAAACCTTCACAAGATTTTTAAAAATATTTATAACACTATAATAGCACTTTCATGACTTATCATCAATCTATATCCTTAAAAAATATTGATGATATTCACAAGGAATTTGTTCTATTTATATTACTCAAACCTACTCAAAAAAAGAAACCACTCTATTTTAAGAGCAGTTTCTTTTTGCGAAAACATTCTATATTAAGTGATAGCATCTATTTCATTATCTGTCTCTATTTCTTCACTGCTTGAAGTAATTTCGATAAGGAAAGTGTGTGGAAGACAAACAACAGTTTCACCTGGTGCATTAATTTCACCTTGTCTTACACACAGTTGATCTGCACAATCGGCATCATGCATATGAATACTCGTTCCTTCACGAACTACAATATTCGTTTGGCCACTATCATTTGTATATTCAAACGTTTCTGATTTACCATCATCTCTTAAAACAATTTCGTGGACAGTTTCGCCATTTGAAGAAATGACCGCTGTATAGAAATCACTCTTTGCATTTCCTTCTTGAATAGCAAAGATGATAACAGGAAGAAAGGACAACAGCACTAAGAAGACTAATATAACAATGTCGCCAATTTTCATCTGTTTCAAGAAACTCTTCATGTTATCACCTTAATTTTTATTGACTATATATTTTAGTTATTAATTACATCTAAAACCAAATTAACTGCTTCAATGATTGCTTCTGAAGTAACTGTCGCACCCGAAACAGTATCTACGTCTGTCGAATTGTTTTCAACGATTGCTCCTGGAACTTCTTCCAATGCTGGTTCAGCTAAACCTTCTGTTTCCTCATGTTCTACAACTTCAACACGAGTAATTGTTCCTTCATCTAAAGCGACTTCTACAGTCATTGGTCCATTATGTCCTTCAACTGTTGCTTGATAGACTAAAGAGGCTTGTAATAAAGCATTGTCTGCAGCAGCCATAATTGCTTCAGAGGTCATAGATGCTCCCGAAACCACTTCTACTTGTGTAGAGTTCTCGTCAACAATTGCCGCTGGAATTTCTTCCAGTGCTGAAGACGCAATCTCTTCATTTTCTTGTTGCTCTAAAACAACCACTTCTGAAATGTTCCCCTCAGTAATCGTTACTTCAACTGTCACTGGCCCATGAACACCTTCTGCTGTTCCTTCATAAGTTCCATCGACATATTCAACACCGCGCACTACTGGCTCAAAAACTTCTTCCTCTTCTTCAGCCTCATTATCTGCAACGACTTCTGAAGGCTCACCCGGTTCACCTTCTAAAGCAGTATTTACTGCTGTCATAATTGCTTCAGATGTAATTGTTGCCCCTGAAACAACTTCTACGGCCGTCGAATTATTGTCGACCATTGCTTGAGGAACTCCTTCTAAAGCAGGATCTGCAAGACCATCTGTTTCTTCATGATTTAACACTCTAACAGCTACAATTTCTCCACCTTCAACAGTTACTTCAACGTCTAATGGTGCATTATGCCCATCAGCTGTTCCGGCATAGGTTCCATCCGCTACATCGCCCAAGTCAACAGACTCTGCATCGCCAAATGAAACCAGACCGATACTATCTGTAAAAAGAAATGCAACAGCTAACATTGTAAATAACGAAGCAGCTAATAATTTAATTGTAAGACTTGTTTTCTTTCCCATTCTTTACATCCTTTCTCTAAGAATTTCTAATTAAAATCCAAAGTCATCAATATGTCTTTGTTCAAATGGTACATTTCCATAATCTAAAATACGTTTTGTAGCATCAATCATCAATTCAGGCCCACATACCATAAAGTGACCTTCGATGTAATGATCGGCTCCAACTTCTGCTAAATATTCATTTGTGATAAAACCGAATGGATAGCCTTCAACTTCTTCGTTAGAGAAAATGATGTGTACATGTAGATTTGGGTTAATTTTTTGCATTTCTTCTAATTCTTCTAACATAAATAAATCTTCTTCATAAGATAATCCCCATACTAAGTGCATTTCACGTTGTGAACCTTTTTGAGTTTCATTACGCAAAACACTCAATAACGGTGTTAAACCAATTCCTCCACCCAATAATACAAACGGTACGGATTCATCTAATTCTTGAATTTCTGGGGTGTACATATCACCATACGGACCTTCTAATTGCGCAGTATCTCCAGGTTTTACATTTTTAAGCGCTTCTGTCCAGTCTCCTGCATCTTTAATCATAAACTCGATTGAGTTGTTGTAACGATTCGTTCTTGCACTTGAAGTAGAGAATGGGTGCCCTTCTTTAGAAATGTCTGCATCTTTAAAGTGGATCCAGAAATACTCTCCAGCATTGTATTCTGGAATCTTTCCACTTTCAGGCTCAAATTCAAGAACCCAGATCGAAGGAGTTCCACGATAAATATCAACTAACTTATATTTAGGAAGCATAAAGACTCTAATCTTCCATACGGCCCAGTAACCTAATACATAGACTGTATAACCAACGAGTAAGACCATGAACGGGATATTATTACGTAAAAACGGTAGATTGAATAAATGAAAGAAAACAAAAATATCAGCAACAATAGCTAAACGGTGTAACCATAGATTCACTTCTCGGTTGTTTGATTCTTTAAATTTACGTAATGTTTTGTTTTTATTTACATACATTCCAGATAATGAAAAGATTCCAGAATACATAACGATAAGTAAAGCAATAACAGCTACCCATCCTGTTTGCGACACAATAGACATTTCTGTGATGTTTGCAAATGCTTGAATTCCATTCCATTGGATGAAAACGTGGAATAAAATTAAAATACATAGAGTGACAGACATAATACCGTGTACCTCAAACATTTGTGGCATACCGAAATGTTTTTCAATAAAACGAGGTCGTGACCCAATAAATGTTACAGTTAGCATCATTGTGTATGCTAATAATCCTGTAGAATACGAAATTAAAGAGGCTACAGGAATTGAATTCATATCAAATAACATGGTTCCTAATAGTGTAGCAAATGTTACTAGTGATATGACTGGAAAGAGCCAATCGGCCCAAAGTTCTTTGTTTCTCATAATCCTTCTCCTTTTGATTTGTTGTATTAACTACCTTTACATTTTCTTATTATTGAACTTGTAAACATAGTTTAAATAATGTGCATTTCATTTGCAATTCATAGCCCCATAAAAAATCGAAGCCTAAATAACCTTATGTATTATACACTTTTGCTCAAGTATGAACAAGGGTATTCTCAAAAAAGCTCCTGCATATTGGGATTTTTATCGATTCCCTGCTTTTAAATTATATTCATACCATTTTTTGGATAGTTTATTTGTTTTCGCTTCTTCACTTTGCATCTTATGAATTGAAGCAATATTTTCCATCATAAAGTTTCCTGAAAGCCCAACGAATACGCCTGCAATAATTCCAGCAAAAGAAAGCACAGGCAGATAAAGCATAACGCTAAAAGTTCGTGCAATTAAACTTGCAACTAAAAGTTGCCCAACGTTAAACAAAATACCACCGGCTGCACTAATGCCAATGAAACTTACGCGTTTGGGACCCAATTTACGAACAATGACCATTCCCAAAAAGCTCAAATATGAACCCGCAAAACTATACATAAAAGTTGATAGAGTACCACCCAATAAGGTGGAAAGAAAGAGGCGCATAGTGACTACTTTAAAGCTATCCTTAGTTGATAACGTAAAAATTGCCACTAAAGTTATCATATTAGAGAGACCTAGTTTTGCTCCTGGAGCAAATGCGAATAGATTAGGTATTAAGCGCTCTAACATGGCAATAACAGTAGCCTGTGCAGCTAACAAAGCAATGTAAACTGACTTTTGAGTTTTTGTCACAAACAGCACCTCTTTCCTCCTACGATGTTTATTAGACAATGTTCTTCAATTATAGTCAATCCTTACTCAGATTACAAAGGTTTTTCTATTAATTCTATATCATCAAATACTCACTCTACTCCCACAAAAGATTCCTTTCACAATCCTTGTGATTTTTGAACAATAAACCATAAAGTAGCATAGGACTTTTTAGTCATCTTTTGAATACTCCGGAGTAATCGTAAAGCCTACAATTTCAGGTCCAGTATGTACACCAATTACACCTGCTAGCCGATGTATTTGGCTTTTGATTTCCGGATATTTATTTACTAACCGTTCGTGTACTTCTTCGGCTACGTGCATATAGTCTCCATGAGCAACATCTACCTTTAGAGAATACGAGACGTTATCTATATAGTTATAGACTGTTTTTTCTAATTGGCGCAAGGCACGTTTTGATGTTCGAACAAGTTTTTCAAGTTCTAGTCCCTTAGATGAAATTTTAAGTATCGGTTTGATTTGAGCCAAAGTCGTTAGACGGCTTGCAATTTTTGGTATTCGTCCACTGCGCGCTAAATATTCAAAGTTTTCAAGAACAATATAAGCAAAAGTTTTGTCCTGCATATCTTCTAATCGTTTAATTATCATTTCGTAACTCTTACCTTTGTCAACTAATCGTTTCGCTTCTCGAACCAGATAACCCGATAGAATAGAAACCATTTTTGAATCAAAAACTTTAATTTTATTTTCATTTACTTGTGTCGCAGCCATCTGAGCCGTGCGAACTGTTCCCGATAATTTTCCTGATGGATGAATGCTAATCACTTTATCGTACTCTTTGACTAACTTTTTATAGACCTCTAGAAAAACGCCAATAGCTGGTTGCGAAGTCGTTGGCATGATAGTTGATTTTTCCATTTGCTTGTAAAACTGTTCGACCGTTATTTCAAACGCATCTTTATAGGAATGTTCATCAAATATAATTTGCATGGGTAGGATATAAATCCCTAAGTCTTCTGCTTCAGCAGGCGTAAAATTACATGATGTATCCGTGACAATAGCTATTCGCATAAGTAACTCCCCTTTTCACATTATTAAATAGTTTTAATTATACTGTATAGTCTATAGGATATTTGGCATTTTAGCATAGAAAAACTAAAAACCTTGCATAGAATTTTAAATCTATGCAAGGCTTCTGTCTATTTAATATCAATGAATAAATAAAAATCTGTACTGTAATAATCCGGCGTGTCTTCTATAGAAATTACAACAAATCGTAGTTTTACTCGTTCATTTTCTTCAACGAAAGATGCATCTTCTAAATCATTTAAATTTACAGTTTGATTAACATTTGCCCTGTCATCAAAAACTTGATCAAATACTTCAGTGGCATCCACAATTATCAGCGGCTGACTATTAGCATCTAAAACTTCTAAAACAAGTTTTTGGTTCTCTACTTTACGTATGACTGTATATTCTTGATCAATAGTAAATGAGATTTCTTCTAGTAAATCATTCTTATCTTCTTTATTAAAGGAACCGTATTGGCGGGTGAACATATCCTCTTCTTGGATATATTGAACCATACTGTATTCATCTTCTAAATAAGCAAATTTCCCATTATTTTGATAAGAATTGTCTCCTGGATAAGTCATTGTAAAGCCAAAAGTTTCATCAAAGTCCTCGTAAACTTCAAAATCTTTTGGTAGATATGAAAGTTCATCAGTATATCCTAAACCCGCTAGATAAGTGACTAACTCTGTGATTATTTCTTTATCTTCAAGAGAAACCTCTTTATTTGGGATAAGTTGATTGTTCTGTAAGAGGTTTGCTTCCACCAATTTTTCTTCTAGTAAATTGATTTGATTTTTCTTACTTACTGTAAAAGCATCTACCGGTGGAATGGCTGAAATACCAGCTAAAACAATTAATATAGCAGCAAGCCACCCATAATTTTTTGGTCGATTAAAACTAAAAATAATTCCAGCTGCAATCGCGAATATTCCAAACATTATCACGTAATACCGCCCGTGGGTGATACCCATTTCACGAATTTTTAATACAGATGAAATAGTCTGAAAAATTACAATCGGCAAAAATATCTTTGGAAAAATCTTTAAAAAAACTCTACTGACTCGATTCGATAAATTACTAGCTAACAATACAATAATGATTCCCATTAGTGTGTAGGAAACTAATAAGGGTTCCAATAAATTATCCATCCAAAAATCTTGTCTGATATTAATGAGTAAATATAAAATTAAAACGACTGTATAAACAGACAGTAAAGGGATAAGAA
>DAIOTF010000004.1:28381-41858 GCA_036752165.1 Atopostipes sp. | reverse complement strand
ATGAGTAAATATAAAATTAAAACGACTGTATAAACAGACAGTAAAGGGATAAGAACAAAAGTAATCATACGTTCTAGAATCACTGATACATTCATGAAAGACGCTTTTGGTTCATCGTCTGTAAAATCCGGAGTCATGGATAAGAAATAAACAGGTGCAAAGAGTGACACGAGAATATTTAGCAAGTGAGAGAGTAAATTATCATCCATACTAAACAATAAGAAATCTATAGCTTGTATAATCAAAACGATTCCTAGAACTAATACACTAGTAAATAGAAACGTGATTGCGACAGCTTTAAAAGTAGATAAGAAATTTTGGTGGAAATAAATTCGTTCATTTTTCAATGATGGAATCCAAATAAAAGTAATAAATAGTGCAAACAGAATGACACTCGTACGAATATACAAAGATTGTTCAATTTCATCTTGGCTATTTAAAAGTAAATAATAAATCAATGTGAGTCCAATAGAGAATCCCATAATTATAAAGCGGCTACTTTTAGATGAGTAAAAACGTTCATAAATTAATTGACCAACCGCGCTAGTCACCGCACCAACAAGAACTGTAAATAATAGCTGGGTATACTCTTCAAATACTCCTTCAATCATACGGCCATTAATGAAGGTAAATATGACTAAAAAGACAACAGTGAGCGGAAAACGACGAATTGAATGCCCGATTTCTCTAAAAGAATTCTGAAAAGATTGGATAACTCTCATGCCAATCACTTTCCTTTCAAAATGAAATAAAAAACATAAACTTCTTCTAACTGAATTATACTCCTCAATAATCAAAAGGCCTATTCTTTTTACTTTAATCCCATACAAAAAATCAACCGCTGAGCAGCGATTGATTTTCATGCAAAGTTAAATTTTCGAATAATCTTTTGTTATACCAATTCCTAATACCTCAGGACCTGTATGTACACCAATAACGCTATTGATACGGATTAAATCAATGTCATGTTCCGGACATCTCTCTTTTACAGAAGCTCGCAGTTTCTTCGCATCCTCAGGGTTATTCCCGTAACCAATAACCAATTTAGGCGCAAAGTCAGAGTCTTTCACATACCTCATTGACTCATCTAATAACTTTCGAACCGCTCTTTTTTCAGTACGGGCAGATCCTACAAAGTTCAATTTTTCTGCATGCACACGAATGACAGGTTTAATTTTTATTTTCTTTACTAGAGCACCGGCTAATTTAGCGATGCGCCCTCCTGATAGTAAATAATCCAAATTATTTAAAGCAGTAAAGGCTATGGTATTTTGACGAACATCTTCTATATGTGCGATTATTTCTTCAACATTTGCCCCTTCATCCGCAATTCGCTTGGCTTCTAAAATAACCTCACGCGCTGGTATCGTCACTAATCCTGAATCAACCACTGTAATTTTTTCTGCATTGATTTCATTCGCAATCGCTCTTGTTGTCTGAAAAGTTCCAGACAATCTGGCATCCATATGTATACAAAGGATATGATCGTATTCTTGCACTAACTTTTTTAGTAAGTTTACCGTATCTGCGGCTGATGGTTGTGAGGTAGTAGGTATTTTATCCGACTCAACAATTTTTTCATAAAACTCCTGAGTTGTTAAATCAACACCCTCTCGATAAATATCTTTTTCAAATATAACCTGTAAAGGTAAGACATAAATACCTTGGTCTTCGGCTATTTCAGGGGTTATATTACATGCAGAATCCGTTACAATTGCTATCTTCATTCAAAAACTCCTCTAGTTACTGATTAATTTCCTAGTTTCTCAACTTATATTATCATAAGTAACTAGCCACATTTCAAGGAGGGGTTGAAGAAAGTTTGAATATTTTGTTAATTTTCCCGAAGAATTTCTATTCGTTTTCGGTAAAATAATTTCAAGACTTTTAATAATATTCTTTTTGATTCAGAATTGAGTTCTCGATATTCTCTAATCATCGCTGGGATTTTTTGTAAAATATAACTACGGTTACCCACGATAAAGTCATCTTCTCCATCTCCAATAATCGTAAACAGTGCATCCGCAAACATTTCTCTTTCGGTTAAACTAAATGTGTCCAATAATTCATTTATCGCTACTTTAATATGCAAAGCCTCTTCACTGAGTTGACTAGGTATAAATTGATTCCCTTTAATTTCCCAAGAATACACATCATGTTGCATCACTTCTGTGGCCTTGCTGTAAACAACAGTTTGTTCTTCTAATTTATGAAGCAATAAACCAATCATACTATCTTGTGGAATAAAGGAAAGAATTCGATCGGAAATTTGTTCATAGGTCTTCGTTTTCAGAATATTTTTCGTGAATCCAGGCCCATCAAAACTATAAATTTTTTTAATGTACGGCTGAAATTCTTCTTTCATAAAGATAGCCGCGTATATAGCAAGATTACTCCCTTTTGAGTGCCCACCCATGGAAACAGGATAGGGATATTTTTCAAAATGCTTGTTCAAAAATTGCGTTGCTTTACTTTGGGAAGGGATAGCTGTTAAATACGTCATCTGCAAGTCTTCTTTCCAACTCAAACTTCTCAAATCCGTTCCTTCAAAAGCAATAAAAAAGGGTTGCCCATTTCGATGAAAGGTCGTTACACCAAATTGAGATTCATCCTCTAGCGATAATTCTTTAATGTCGCTAGCGATAACAAGATCTTTGAATCGTTTGGAATCACCAGCCAATGTCAAAATTTCATACGACTTAGCGTGATGAAGATATCCTGTGGGCATGAAATCAGATGGATTAGCTTCCTTCCATAATTTTGCCGCTTTTTTTATAGTAAGGTCCCCTCTTTTTAAATGGATAGGGGCAACTTTTGAAAAATTGATATAAGCAAATTCCGAGAAAATTAAAGCATCAATTTCATTTAAGGGATCTTGTTCAAAACTTAAATCCCCACGCCAGTAAATATAGTCATGCACATCGCTCACAAAACACCCCTCCTCTTTAAATATCTTTAGCCGATTGAAAGCAATGTCGTAACAATAAAACCAGAAGCATAATACGCCATAAATTGTACACCCGTATGGACTTCAAATAAATTGTGTAAAATTCCCCCGAATAATCCAATCACTAAAGAAGCAATAATACCAGTGAAGCCTGCCTCATAATAAGAAAGCATCACGATCAATCCTAAAAATGAGCCGATCAAGGCTTCATGGCTAATGTATTTAAACATTAAAACTGTCCATTTTCGACCTTGCTTTACTGCGATAGGATAGGCAATCATAGCTCCACCAACAATTCCAATGAATCCAAAGACAATATAATGCCAAGGTTCAAGGTATGAACTTAGATTATTGATTGGGTCGACCGTAAATACTGGTGGTGCATTGAAAACTGGTGCAGTTGGACCTAAAGCAACTGGACTTAAAGGCAGTCCAAAAGCTAGTAATGGAATAAGTAACCCGCCCATATAAGTAGAGGTAGAAACAGCATCTTGGGCAGATAATGTATTTGTAATCTTTTCATACAAACCTTTACTTCGCCCAGCGATGATTTCACCAATAAGTACAGTCGCACCAACAGGCGATAGCATAAAAATGGCTGAACCGATGACTGAAGTAATCACATTCGTTTTTCGTTGTGTTTTTGTAAGTAATTTGAATGGATTTGGAAAATACGGCATATTTTCATTCGCATCTGGTGCAAGCCAAATTTCATTTACCCCATCATGTTGTTGGGCCTTTCTTAATTTAGGAACGAGTACATTAAATAATTCTGAAATCATTGGTCCCACAGTTATCCCCATAAATATTGAGATAAAGAGGGTGTGTCCAACGGATTCTATCGCTAACCGCTGAATGCCTTGAATTAAAAAAGAGATAGGTATTAAAGCGACAACCGCTGCCCACTTGGCAGCTGATAAGTAAGCAATAAAAATAGCTCCAATTGTAAAAATGAGTCCAGTATACGGTTCGATATATGTACCTAATGGAGCTAAAAAATAAGCGATCAGCATAGCTGAAGGCACTGAAACGAGTGTACCTACAAGGGAACCGGTCGCTAATTTACGCATGGCGATATGAGGAATCCCCAGTCTTTTAGCCAATTGAGCGTAACGAACCATTGGTACCGACATTGTACTTCCGGGCAATGCCGCCATAGCGGTAGGTATTGTATGACTAATTTGCATAGCGACAATTTGAGCAATAACAAACGAATAAATAACAATTGGGTTTACGCCAGTTAATACCAAAACCAATGTAATAGGTGCCATTGTTGCTGTTTCATCAGTTCCTGGGATAATTCCGATGATCGTATATACAATTCCGCCGATAAAAGCAGCTAGAATAGATTGTAAAACAATTAAAAGAGACATTAGTTATCACCCTCCAACAACTCTTTATATTCTGGTTTATAATTTTTAGAATCTTCTGGGATTAAAGCTAAAAGAGCATAAAGTTCTAACTCTTCCATCTCCTGTATTACTTCAGGTGAAGCAGTCGCTAGAGCCTCAATTTCTTCTTCAACTGTTATACCAGCCGCTTTTAAAATATCTTCAATAGCTTCTGTTTCTATTTTATCTTCAATTTTTCTTTTAGGTTTAAATAATTTTGCGGAAATAAAGCCCGAGACAAACACACCACTTACTCCTACTAATAAAGCATACCCATTCGCTAAAGCTTCATCAATTCCCTCAATCACTTCGTTAAATAGATATTGCCCAAGTAAAAACATACCAATCGTTACAGAGATTCCAATAATTGCTGAATAGACCAATTCTTTTAAAGACACGACATCTCCCCAAACATGTGTGTACACTTCCTTTTTATCGCTATCTTCCATTTGTTATGCTCCTCTACTCTATTTTCATTCTATTCTTATTAAAGCTCTTGTGCATTTAATTAATAATGCACAAGAGCATTCTACTATTCTTGTTCAATTAAATACTCTTGTGTATCTAGCCAATACAAATGTTCAAGTACTTTATTTGCTCGAGGAACAAACCCTTCTGAATACTCGACTGCAGAATTCACAACGACCATAAAGTAGTTCATCTCGTGTTCTCCTAGAGCAACGATTCGAGAACCTTCCGGACTCATATATTCTTCAAGAGCCCAGTCATAATAAGGTACTCCTTCTATTTTTTCCATATTTTCTACTGCAACACCATACGTACTATCTTTGTTGTCCGCACTTGGCTGCTTTGAAACATTCTCTGAAAAGAAATAAATTTGTAAATAAATATCTTCTAGTTTATTCCCACCATAATTTGCATAGAAGTAATGAGCGTCACCTTCCCCTCCACTTACCTCTTCTACAAGTAAATCTTCAGGAACATAGGTCACGAAGGGAGCATCTACTGGCTGATAGATATTCAAAAGAATGGGCTCTTCCATACCTTCTAATTCTATCGTGTCTTCCATTTGTTCAGCAAAATTGATTTCTTCATTTTCCCACGTATTATCCGTCTCATTTTTTGGAGGTTCTTGTTCGTTGTCCACCTCTTGTTCGCTATCTGGATCGGTTGGCTGTTCATCCACATCGTTAGTTCCACAAGCACCTATCGCAAACGCCATCGTAATGAGTATAAAAAATTTCGACAATTTACCCATAGTCTGCCTCCTTTTAAAAAGTTATGTATGAAAATCGTAAACAGATTATGCATTTTCAATTAGATTATAACTCTTGTAATACCCTTAAACAATTATCTGGATATTGTTCATTTTTTACTGAAGATCAGTTTCAACTATAGAAGTATAGCCATAGCTTTTGAGGAAATAAGCGAGCTCTTTTATACGATTTGGATCTTCCGGGTTTACTTCGTTAGGCATTTGAAAATGACCGGTGGCAGTTTTCTTTGCGATATATCCAAGTAAGATTTCAGGTTGAAAGATAGAAACATTCACTCGGATAGGTTTTTTATCATTTTTATTATAAAGTAAAATCTCGTTGTAACCAGGAACCCAGTCAATAATTTCATTGTAATAAACTTTTTTTACTTTCCCCTTAGATTTTAAAATGAAATACTCTTCGTTCTCTTGATAGGTCATATTATACTCACGTTTCACGAGCCATGCACTTGTACCCATTAAAAAGGTCAAGCCAAGAAATACAAGTCCCATTTCTGTCTCACCGGCTACAAATCCTAGTAGAGCAATCAAAGCAGCCAATAGAGCAATAATTCGGATAATCCATAAGATGATTTTCTCAAATTTACCGGGTGTTTGAATGTTATTCGTATATGTAGGTTTTGCGAGTTTATTTCGCACTTTACGGACAATAAAAGTCAAAGCTATAATTATGAGTGGAATAAGAATAAATCGTATCATATTTTGATCCATATATAGTCAATCCTTTCGTTCATCTCTTGTACCTAGTTTAACAGGTTCTCACATATTCTTACTATTATTATGTCTTTGAAATACAAAAAGAGACAAGGATTATTTAATTCAACCTTGTCTCCTATTTTGAATTTTATTTTATTCCCACTCGACCGTAGCTGGTGGTTTACTCGTGATGTCATAAACCACGCGATTAATCCCGTCCACTTCATTTGTGATTCGTCGTGAGATATTTTCTAAAATATCTAATGGAATTTTTGACCATTCGGCCGTTACTCCATCCACAGAGTTAATTGCACGAATGGCGATTGTATAGTCATACGTTCGTTTATCGTCTGTCACTCCTACTGTTTTAAAACCAGGTAAGACAGTAAAGTACTGCCAGATATCTCGCTCAAGGCCCGCATTTCTTATTTCTTCTCTTAAAATGGCATCACTCTCACGAACCACTTCCAGTTTTTCACGCGTTATTTCTCCTAGAACACGCACGCCTAAACCTGGTCCTGGGAATGGTTGACGCCAGACTAACTCAGATGGCATCCCTAATTCTTCACCTAGTGCTCGTACCTCGTCTTTAAACAGAGTATTCATAGGCTCAATCAACTCAAAGGCTAAATCATCCGGAAGGCCTCCAACATTATGGTGTGATTTAATCGTTTCAGCTGTTTCTGTTCCACTTTCGATGACATCTGTATAAAGCGTTCCTTGGGCTAAGAAGTCGACCCCATCTAACTTTCGTGCTTCTTCACTGAAAATCTCGATAAACTCATTTCCAATAATTTTCCGTTTTTCTTCAGGGTCAGATACGCCTTCTAATTTAGATAAGTATCTCTCACTAGCTTCCACTTTAATAATGTTTAAGCCAAATTTACCAGACAAGCTCTCCATAACTTCTTCCGCTTCATTTTTACGAAGTAAACCATGGTCCACAAAAATACACGTGAGTTGGTCACCGATCGCCTCATTTAAAAGGACACCCGTAACTGAAGAATCAACACCACCAGATAAGCCCAGAAGCACCTTTTTATCTCCAACTTGCTCGCGGATTTTAGCGATTTCTAAAGCTATAAATTGCCCCATGTCCCAGTCGCCTTCAAAGCCACAAATATCGAGAACGAAATTCTTGATAATTTGCTCGCCATTCTCTGTTTGGCGAACTTCTGGGTTAAATTGCAACCCATAGAAGTTTCTTTTTGTGTTATAAATTACTGCATGCTCTTCAACTTCAGTTTTAGCAATTGTTTCAAATCCTGAAGGTAGTTTAGCAATTAAATCATTCACACTTTGCCAAACCGTTTCTTTTTGATTTAGACCTTCAAATAACACTGAATCGGTTTGAGTTAATTCTAATGCTGAGGTTTGAGTAGCTTTAACAGAAGACTCCACAATTTCGCCACCCAATTGGTGAACCATGAGTTGTGCGCCGTAATCAATTGCCAATATAGGTAAGCCTAGGTCGTAAATCGCAGGATCCACTACAAAAGCATCTGCATCCATCACTTTACGTGGACTTCCTGTGAAAATAAGTCCTTGGACATTATTTTCTTTTAATGTTTCCATCGATACACTAAATGGGAACAATTCTGAATAAACGCCCAACTCACGAACCTTTCGTGTAATTAATTGATTAGACTGACTGCCAAAATCGATAACTGCTAAAGTAGGTACATTTTTTGTTACTGATTCATTCATTCCTATTCGCCTCCGGGTAATTAATGTTTTCTAAGAAGCACTTGATCAATATAATGATCCGTTGTCTTATGTATAATGGCATCCGCACGAAAACGTGTGGGTAAAATATTATCTACTAAATTACGATAATTAATTTCCTTCCAAACACTTTTTGCATATTCCAAAGCATCTAGTCGATTCATTCTTGAAAATTTATAATAGTAATCATTCGGATTTTTAAAAGCTGTATCGACGAGCACACCAAATCGCTGAAGGTACCATTTTTCAATATTTTCAGCTTCTGCATCCACAAAGAAACTAAAGTCAAAAAAATCACTGGCATAAATCTTTTCATTCGCTGGCAGTTGTAAAGTATTAATTCCTTCTACAATTAAGATATCCGGCCGATCTATTGTTTCATATTCATCGGGTACAATATCATAAATTTGATGGGAGTATTTTGGAACTTTAATATTTCTTACCCCACTTTTTACATCCCCCATAAATGTAATCAAGCGGTGCATATCATAACTTTCAGGAAATCCTTTTTTATTCATAATCCCTTTTTGTTCTAAGGTTTCATTCGGGTATAAAAAACCATCTGTTGTAATCATATCTACTTTTTTATCTTTATAATATTGCGCAAGAATCGTTTGCAGTAAACGAGACAATGTACTTTTACCTACAGCTACACTTCCTGCAACTCCAATAATATAAGGAGCACTTTGAGGAATTGTTCCAATCAGGTGTTTAATTTTTGTTTGTTGTATATTGTATCCTTCTATGTATATATCTAAGACTGACGCAAGTGGCACATAAATTTCGCGCACATCTTTTAATGATACGTTATCATTTAATGCACTCAGCTCTTCGAGTTCTTCATCCGTCATGTAAAACCGTTCAGCTGTATTCATCTCTGTCCACTCGTCACGGCCGAATAAATAAAAGGTATTCGACTTTCGCATGTTCTTCCTCCCCACCGTAAACTAACCTTCCATAGTGTAACAAAAATTCCCCAAAAAGCGTATGCCAAATTAGAAAATGAAAGGAATATTTGCCATTTCTTAAATCATTTTTAAGGTTCTTATGGTATCATGGTAAAATACGAGCAAACTATTTAAATAATTTAACTAAAAATAAACTCAAGGAGGTAAATATGGAAGTTCTATCTAATACAGCTGCTGGAAAAGCCCATGGTAAAATTATCTTAATTGGGGAACATGCTGTTGTGCATAACGAGCCTGCGATTGCTATTCCATTCACTTCAGCTACTGTTGAAGTAATCATTGAAAAAGTACTTGGCGAGAGCACGATGGACAGTATTTATCACTACGGAAAATTATCAGATGCACCCAAACAAATTAAAAATTTAATTACAACGTTTGAAGAGGTTTGTGCCTATTTTAATGTATCAACAGACAATTTTCATATCACTATTCGTAGCGACATTCCAGCCGAACGCGGAATGGGTTCAAGCGCTGCGGTTGCAACCGCCGTCGTTCGTGCTCTTTTTAATTTTTTTAATATAGAGTTAACGGACAATTTATTGCATCGTTTTGTTTCTATTTCTGAAAAAATTGCACATGGTAACCCAAGTGGTCTTGATGCGAAAGTTGTCAGTTCGGATGAAGCGATTTATTTTGTGAAAGAAAAAAGGGCCGACTCTTTTGAAATTGATTTGCCCGCTTATCTGGTTGTAGCGGATACTGGCGATGAAGGCGAAACCTTAGGGGCCGTTTCAGATGTTGGAAAACTAGTGTCAGACCCTTCTTCGAATGGTCGCAAACTAGTTGAAGAGTTGGGCCATTTAACCCAAAATGTTTACACATGTATCGAACAAAAAGATTTAAACCAACTCGGAAAAATTCTTGACAAAGCGCAAGACAAGCTCAAACAGTTAACTGTAAGCAATGATAAGCTTGATTTACTCGTCGCAACTGCTAAAAAGAGCGGCGCGCTAGGCGCAAAATTGACCGGTGGTGGCCGCGGCGGTTGTATGATTGCTTTAGTTGAGACGGCTAAAAAAGCCCAACAGATTGCACAAGATTTAACTGGTGCCGGCGCCACTGACACATGGATTCATTATTTAGGAGCGGACAATCATGGAAAATAATCAATCAAAATGGGTAAGGGCTTATACAAATATTGCTTTTATAAAATATTGGGGAAAGAAAAATGAAGAATTCATTCTTCCTCAAAATAACTCTCTATCCTTAACTTTAGATGCTTTTTATACCGAAACAAAAGTAACTTTCGATAAAAATTTAGACAATGATATTCTCATTTTAGATGGCGAAGAAGAAGGGCCTAACGCTTTAAAAAAAGCGCAGGTGATATTGGATTTGGTCCGTGAAATGGCAGGAATTAAAACCCGTGCACGAATCGATTCAAAAAACTTTGTTCCTACGGCTGCCGGTCTGGCGTCATCGGCATCTGGTCTAGCGGCTTTAGCTGGCGCAGCTAGCTTAGCAGCCGGCCTTGATTTAAGTGAGACTGAATTGTCTCGACTTGCCCGCCGTGGTTCTGGTTCAGCTTCTCGAAGTATTTATGGCGGCTTCGCAGAATGGCTACAAGGTACTTCAGATGAAGATTCGGTAGCTGTTCCGGTAGATGATGCCGATTGGGATATAGGTATGCTCTTTATTATTGTAGATGACAATCGCAAGGATGTGTCGAGTACTGAAGGTATGCGTCGTGTAGTAGAAACTTCTCCTTATTATGACGGTTGGATTTCTTCCGCCGCAGAAGATTTGGTTGCTATTAAAACGGCTATTGCCAATCACGATTTAAAAACCACTGGTGAAATTGCCGAACGCAGTGCGCTTAAGATGCACGCCTTAAATTTAAGTGCAAATCCACCTTTTAACTACTGGTCGCCAGATAGTATCGTTGCTATGCGTAAGGTTAGTGAACTTCGTGAAATGGGCTATCCTGTGTACTTAACAATGGACGCTGGTCCAAACGTGAAGTTAATTTGTAAAGCTTCTCAGTTAGAAGAAATTTATGCCATTTTAAAGAAAGACTACCGAGAAGAACAGTTAGTCATGGCCAAACCCGGCCCTGGAATGCAAATACTCGAAGATTAAATAGATAAGGAGAATTAAATGGCTGATGTACAAGTAAAAACTCCTGGAAAATTATATATTGCGGGAGAATATGCTGTGGTAGAACCTGGCTACTCTGCTATTGTAGCGAGTGTAAATTCCTTTATTCATTTATTTCTTCAAGAAGCCAAAACAAATTTTGGTACTATTTATTCTAAAGGTTTTACACATGAGCCCGTCTCTTTCATTCGAGAAAATGATCAAATTCTACTGGACCATTCCAAAGAAGAGTTGCAATACGTGAAGTCAGCAATTGAAGTGACCGAAGAGTATTTAAAAGAAAAGGGTATTTCTTTAACCTATTATACTATTCAAATTCATAGTGAATTAATCAATGAAACGGGCCGAAAGTTAGGCCTAGGTTCATCTGGGGCTGTTACCGTTGCAGTTGTTCAGGCTTTGTTGAAGTTCTACAAAGTCGATTTTTCTGATTTAATCGTGTATAAATTAAGTGTACTGGCCCAATTACGTCTGGGGATTAACAGTTCCTATGGAGACCTTGCTTCAATCGCTTATACCAGTTGGATTAAATACACAAGTCCGGATCGTGAGGCAGTTAAAGCCTATCAAAATAAACATTCTATTAAAGAAACTGTCGAATGGACTTGGCCTTATTTAGCTATTGAACCTTTAAAAGTTTCTAAAGATCTTTATTTTCTCATTGGGTGGACAGGAAGTCCGGCATCAAGTGATGAACTTGTCGGGTCTGTTCAGAAAAATAAATCTCAAAGTCTAAAACAATACCAAGACTTTTTACATACGAGTCAACAAGCTGTTGACTCGTTAACTACTGCTTTACAAACGCTAAATCGTAATCAACTCATCCAATCGATCGAGATGAACCGACTTGCCTTAAAAGAAATGGGTAAACAAACCGGCGTCTTAATCGAAACGGAACAATTGAGTCAATTATGTGAAATTGCTCAAGCTCATGGCGGTGCTGCCAAAACTTCTGGCGCCGGTGGTGGGGACTCGGGAATTGCTTTTATTTTCGAAGAAGAAAAAGTAGAAGCGATTGTTACAGACTGGGAAAAGGCTGGGATTACGAATTTACCGCTTGAAATTTATTCAAAATAATTATTTCTTATGGGAGGATTTGCATGTCACAAAAACAAACGAATCGTAAAAACGAACACGTTTCACTTTCTGAAAATTTTTATAAAGGTAAAGTTTCATCTTTACAGGATATCCACTTTGTTCATCATTCGTTCCCTGGAATGGATGTAGCAGATGTTGACTTGTCGGTGGATTTAGATGAATTGAAATTTTCAGTGCCTTTCTTCATTAATGCCATGTCTGGTGGAAGTGAATGGACGGGTAAGTTGAACCAAAAGTTAGCAATTGTTGCGCGTGAAACAGGCTTAGCTATTGCGACTGGTTCGATTAGTGCTGGACTAAAAATGCCTGAGGTTCAAGAGTCTTACACGGTCATGCGAAAAGAAAATCCAGATGGGTTAATTTTTGCGAATTTAGGTGCGGGCCACGGGGTTGAGAATGCGAAGAAAGCCGTTGATATGATTGATGCGGATGCGATGCAAATTCATTTAAATTCCCCTCAAGAAGTGGTAATGCCTGAAGGAGACCGCGAATTTAATAGTTGGGTAGATAATATCGTAGAAATTGTCGATGGAATCGATGTCCCATTAATTGTTAAAGAAGTTGGTTTTGGAATGAGTCGCGAAACAGTGAGTATTTTACAAGATATCGGTGTGAAATATATAGACATCAGTGGTAAAGGTGGCACAAATTTCGCGGAAATTGAAAACTTCCGACGACGTGAATACAAACTCGATGGCTTAGAGGCTTGGGGTCAAACTACAGCTGTATCTGTTTTAGAAGCCATGGAAGTGAAAGAAGATAGTCATATCTTTGCATCGGGTGGAATTCGTACCGCTCAAGATATATTGAAGTCCCTTGCATTAGGCGCTTCACTTGTTGGTGTGTCGAGCCAGTTTATGCATATGGTCTTAAAAGATGTTGACTTGGCGATTGAGCAAGTCGAACAATGGAAATTAGAATTGGAACGGGCAATGACTTTATTAGGTGCAAAATCTGTTCACGATCTATGGCAGAAAGATGTCATCATTACAGGTGAAACGGCTGAATGGGCTAACCTTCGTAATATCGATTTGAAAAAATATGCGAACCGCTCAGTGAATTAAAGAATTTTAACAAAAAGCAATCTACTTTTTTAAGTGGATTGCTTTTTTACTTGCTTGAAGTGCTCCAATTTTAACGTAATCTGTTTATATTAAAGTTAAACGATTTAATCAGGCCATATTTATTTTACAGCCGGGTTAAACGCTCTAATCAAGCTATAATTATTTTACAGCCGGGTTAAACACTTTAATCAAGCCATAATTATTTTACAGCCGGGTTAAACGCTCTAATCAGGCTATAATAATTTTACAAAGGG
>DAIOTF010000004.1:15442-28281 GCA_036752165.1 Atopostipes sp. | reverse complement strand
TTATTTTACAGCCGGGTTAAACGCTCTAATCAGGCTATAATAATTTTACAAAGGGATTATTGCACTCAAAAAGCCATCCACAAGTTTGCGGATGGCTTCTATAATTCTATTCAAATTTATTGAATCACTTCGTGAATCAACTGAACGGGTTCAGCGGCTTCACTGATTTCAATGTTCGCTAGAATTTTATCGACTGAGCTTTGAACATCTTGTTTATTCGAATGAATAGTAACTAATGTTTCGCCTTTTTCGACAGAATCACCAATCTTTTTATGTAAGATCAGCCCGGCTGCTAAGTCTAACTCGCTATCTTTTGTTTCACGGCCTGCGCCTAATAACATTCCAGCAATCCCCAATTCTTCTGCATCTATCGCAGAAACAACACCTGACTGCTCTGCTTTAACAGGAATTTTGAATTCTGCTTGGGGTAACAATTCTGGATTGTCAATCACTTCTGGATTTCCACCTTGTGCTTCAACAAAAATACGGAATTTTTCTAAAGCTTTTCCATTCGCGATGTTCTCTTCAAGTAAACGGCGCGCGTCGTCTAAGTTTTCACCTACACCACCTAAATAAGCCATTTGACTTCCTAAAACTAGT
This sequence comes from Atopostipes sp., assembly GCA_036752165.1. Taxonomy (GTDB): domain Bacteria; phylum Bacillota; class Bacilli; order Lactobacillales; family Carnobacteriaceae_A; genus Atopostipes. Next base: position 27,681 of record DAIOTF010000004.1, on the reverse strand, counting down.
GATAGTTCGGTTAAGTCTTCAGGGCCTTCACCTTTTAAGGTATCGATCGCTTCTTTCACTTCTAAGGCATTCCCGATAGCCTCTCCTAGTGGTTGGCTCATATCTGAAATAACTGCCATTGTGTTACGTCCTACACCATTTCCGAGGGCAACCATGGTTTTAGCGAGCTGTTCAGCTGCTTTGATGTCTTTCATAAATGCACCGGTACCGACTTTTACATCTAGTACAATCGCATTCGCACCAGAAGCAATTTTTTTACTCATAATTGAGCTTGCGATTAAAGGAATGGAACCTACTGTACCTGTAACATCACGCAAAGCATAAATTTTCTTGTCAGCTGGTGTCAGATTTCCTGTTTGACCAACTAATGCTAATTTATTCTTATTCACTAATTCAGCAAACTCGTCTTCCGTAATTTCAATGTGGAAACCTTCAATCGATTCAAGTTTATCCAGCGTTCCACCTGTATGGCCTAGGCCACGTCCACTCATTTTCGGAACAGGAACACCGACACTGGCGACTAAGGGTGCTAGAACTAGAGTTGTTGTATCTCCAACTCCTCCAGTTGAATGTTTATCTACTTTAATTCCTTCAATCGCTGAGAGATCAAATTCATCGCCTGATTTAACCATTGCCATTGTTAAAGCTTGCAACTCTTCATCCGTCATTCCGTTGAAATAAATAGCCATTAATAAAGCACTCATTTGGTAATCTGGAATACGCTCATTGGTATAGCCATCAATTATCCAATTAATTTCAGCTGAAGTTAGTACTTCTTTATCTTGTTTTTTCTCAATTAAGTCGACCATTCGCATAATAAAATCTACTCCTTTTTAGTTACTTTGCTGTTCGTATCTCAATTTCTCCCTGTTCATTACTTAAAATGACTTGATCTACGATATCGATAAACAAACCGTGTTCTACCACACCAGTTTGAACTTTTAATTCTTGAGCGAGTGATTTTGGATTTTCAATTTTTTCTAAATGTAAATCTAAAATATAGTTCCCAGAATCTGTTTCGAAAATTTGACCCGATTCAGTGACTCTTAAAACGGGTTCATAACCTTTTTCTTTAAATTTTTGTAGCAAGAGCTCATACCCAAATGGTACGACCTCAACCGGTAATGGGAATGCACCTAAAACCTCTACATCTTTTGATTCATCGACAATCCAGATATTTTTCTTTGAATTTTCAGCTACAATTTTTTCAAACAAATGAGCCCCGCCGCCGCCTTTAATTCCTTGGAAATCTTTTGAAACTTCATCCGCACCATCAATGGTTAAATCAATTGAATCCACCTCAGATAGATCCACAACGTTTAAGCCCAAATCAGTAGCTAACTTTCGTGTAGCAATTGAAGTTGAGACACACGTCAAATTCAAACCCTCTTCTTTTGCGCGTTTTGCTACTGCTTTAACCATATATACAGCGGTTGAACCTGTTCCAAGACCAAGAACCATATTGTCTTCGACAAATGTCGCTGCCTTATCTCCAACCAATTTCTTTTGATTCATTCAATACTCGCTCCCTGCAAACGTTTTTTCACTTTATTAGTATAGCATAATTATCTATTTTATCCCATATTTTTGTGAACACATGATCATATTTTACCTCTTGAATTAGACTTGCATTCTTTCTTTTACATAACCTTGTTCAGCTAGCTCTTCACGAATCTCCATCATAGCTGTATAAGAAGCTAAAATATATACCTTTTCTGTTTGAGCTGTTTTTATAGTTTGTATTATTTCTTTAGTATCTGTTAATGTATCTAATTTTACAGGCTTCTTTAAAAGTGTGAGCAAGTGCTCCGTTAACTGTTCTTTGGCTATTCCACTCACAAACATATGCTCAATAGGCATTCCTTCTAACTTTTCAAAATCCCCTTCGGAAATCCAAGACACATCCCGTCCATCTGCTGGATTATTATTAATCACATAAATAAACGTAAAGGGGTCATTTTCTAACGCAAGATTTGCGATCACTTGATTTAAGCCCACAGCATTTTTAATGACATTTATTTGCACATCTTTATCTTCTACCGCTATTTGCTCTTGACGACCAAAAACTGTTTTTGAACCTCGTAAACCGCGTGCTATGAGTTCTGTTTTTACATTCATGAAACGCCCAATTGAATAAGCTGCTAAAGCATTATAGATGTTGTATAAGCCTGCATGCGGCGTTTCATAAATATCGCCATCGATAATAAACTGAGCAGAAGTAGGAGTCATTTTTAAGACCTCTTCTACGGTATAGGTCAATTCTGGTCGAGAAAATGCACAATTTGGACAGTGGTAATCACCAAGATTACTATAAGCATTCGAAAAGTAAGCTAACTTCGTGCCACACTTTGGACAGTTATCTGATTCAGCGCCCGCTTCTATTTCTAATTTTGTTTCGTCATTTTGATTGGCGAAGCCGAAATAAACATGTGGATTCGTAGCTTTTTCATCGGCTAGAATGGGCTGATCCCCGTTCATTATCAAGACAGTTTCGGGAGTTTTTTCAATGCCTTCTAAAATATAGTCATACGCGACAGTTACATCACTAAATCGGTCCACTTGATCTAAAAATAAGTTTGTTGTTAAGATTGCTTTTGGTTTAATATGCTCAGTCACATGACGCACGCTTGCTTCATCAACTTCAAGGAGTGCGATTCTAGGCCTATTGGCATACACTTTACGGTATTTTGTGTCTTGAATAAAAGCTGTAATAATCCCTTGAATTAAGTTAGACCCAGTCTCATTCGTTAAGACATGTGGATATTGTTGCCTCAAAACACTAGTTGCCAGTGAAGTGGTCACTGTTTTCCCATTCGTTCCCGTAATTAAAATAACTTCATAATCTTTTGCTAATTCTTTTAAAAGATTCGGTTGAATTCGTGTGGCTAATTTTCCTGGTAAACTAGTCCCTCCACTGCTGGTTTTTTGTAAAATGGTTTGAGTGGCTCGTCCTATAAGTGTTGCAATACGTGTGCGAAATTTCATTTTAGCAATTCCTTTCCTATCCATTCATCGTTCACAATTATAGCATTTTTCCATGAAAATTACAGTTATGGTTATCAAAAAAACACCTCACGATTCATTTACCGTAAAGTGTTTCTTCTGTTTATTTCATTTTAAATTCTAAGAAGATATCATTGTAAATCCCGATATATTCTAATCCCAGGTTTTCATAGACCTCTAAATCATCCACTTCGTCTAAGTTTGGATAAAATTGTTCATCGGAAATGACTTCCTCATCAATATATTCTTCAATCGCCGTCTGGTTAGGTGAACTGTACCCAATATATTCAGCGTTAAGAGCTGCATTTTCTGGACGCAACATAAAAGATATAAAAGCATGAGCACCATCAATATTTTGAGCGGTTTTAGGAATCACCAGATTATCAAACCATAAGTTGGAACCTTCTTCAGGTAACACATAATGCAAGTTTTCGTTTTCCCACATCATATCGGCTGCTTCTCCTGAGAAGGTGACAGCGATTGGTGCTTCTTCTTGAATCATATACATTTTTATTTCGTCTGCAACAATAGCTTTTACATTAGGAGCTAAACTCGTTAACTTTTCTTCAACCTCAGCTAGCTCATTTTCATTTGTAGAATTCAATGAATACCCTAAATTTTGTAAGGTGAATCCTACAATCTCACGAGCCCCATCAATTAAGAGTAGACTTTCTCGGTACTCTGGGTTCCATAAATCTTCCCAAGCTGTAATGGCATCTTCTTCAATCATCTTTTCATTGTAGATAATCCCTAATGTCCCCCAAAAATAAGGAATTGAATATTTGTTTCCCGGGTCAAACGGCAAGTCCATAAATTCAGGGACGAGATGATCCACGCCTTCAATTTTAGAATAATCGAGTGGATTCAACATTTTTTCTTCAATCATTCGTTCAATCATATACTCAGATGGGATGGCAATATCGTAAGATGTGCCCCCTTGGTTTATTTTTGTATACATCGCTTCGTTTGAGTCAAAAGTTTCATAAACAATTTGCAAACCAGATTCTTCTTCAAAAGCCGTTAACAACTCAGGATCTATATAGTCTCCCCAATTGTAAATGGTTAATGTTCCAGAAGAAGCGGATTTTGTGGATGCATGAATAAAAAAGTTTGTCGCAAACAATAGACCGACTATGGCCAGGATGGTTCCCATAAATTGAATGAGTCTTTTCATTATTTCGTCACCAGCCTTCTCATTTTACGGATGCGTGTATTGTAGGTTGCAATATAGTAATAACCTAAAACAAGTAATAAAGCAGCGATGAATAATAAAGCGCTCAATGCATTAATTTCTAAACTAATCCCCTGACGCGCACGCGAATAAATTTCAACCGATAAAGTTGTAAAACCATTACCAGTTACAAAGAATGTTACCGCAAAATCATCCAAAGAATACGTAAAGGCCATAAAGAAACCAGCTAAAATACCCGGAATAATATTAGGTAAAATGACATGTGCCAAAATTTGCCACCAATTTGCGCCTAAATCTTGCGCGGCTTTAATCATGGATTGATTCATTTCTTCTAGACTCGGAAGAACCATTAAGACTACAATTGGGATACTAAATGCAATATGAGACAGCAATACCGACATAAATCCGAGTTGATAGCCTACCAAAGTAAAAAGGAGTAAGAAACTTGAACCGATAATAACATCCGGCGAAACGAGTAAAATGTTGTTCGCATTTAAAAGCATTCGTTGCGTTTTATGACTTTTCACATAATGAAGTCCTACCGCTCCCAGTGTTCCTACGATTGTCGAAATGAAAGCTGATAAAAGAGCGATAATTAAAGTATCAATCACGATTTGAATGAGTCTTCGATCTTGTAAGACACTTCCATAGTGTTCCAATGTAAAGCCGGTAAAATGATTCATTGTTCCTCCTTCATTAAAAGAAAAGAACACCAAATAAAGAATCGGCATATACAAAAGAAGAAAGACAAAGAAGAGGTAAAGTTTTGACCATTTCAATTGTTCGCGCATTATTTCCCACCTCTTTTTTTGGCTTGTGGATTATTCGTTAATGCCATGACGATAAACATCAAGGCTACTAAAACTATACCGATTGTCGAACCCATGCCCCAGTTTTGAGTCACTAAGAAATGCTGTTCAATGGCTGTTCCTAAAGTAATCACTCGGTTTCCACCAATTAAACGGGTCAACATGAATAGAGACAGTGACGGAATAAAGACAGCCTGTACCCCACTGCGGATGCCATTCATCGATAAAGGAAAAACGACTTGACGTAAAGTTTCCCAACTATTGGCGCCTAAGTCATGACTTGCTTTAATTAAAGAAGGATCAATATCATCAATGGCATTCAAAATAGGTAACATCATAAACGGTAACTCCACATAAGCTGCCACTAATAAAAAGCTGAAATTTGTAAATAAGATTTGTTGGCTACCAATCCCAATGTCTTCTAAGATTTGGTTCACAATTCCGGATTGACTTAGTATTCCAATAAAGGCATAGGCTTTCAGTAAAATATTAATCCATGTCGGCAGTAATAGAAGCATCCGCCACAGTTCTTTATGCTCCGTTCTCGTAAGTACATAAGCCGCTGGATAACTTATTAATAAGGTTACCAGTGTGATGAGTCCTGCGAAAATAAAGGATTGCACGGTCATCGATAAGTACGTAGTTGAAGTGAAGTAAGTGATTATATTTTCAAACGTAAAGTCCCCATTTAAATTCAGAAAAGATTGATAGACTAATAATAAGAGCGGCGCGAAAACAAAGAGAGCTAACCATAAACTATAGGGAATCATTAAGATTGAATTTGACGATTCTCTTTTCATTCTGCCCCCACCGCCTCTTCTGTGTAGTCATCTAAACGTTTGTAAAAGGCTTCTTCTGACTCATTATTACGCATAACATGAATGCTTTCCTTGGAAAAGTCAATGCCGACAGTCGATCCTTCGACTGCTTTCCTCGTTGAATGCACCATCCATTCATTCCCTGCTTCATCATAAAGAATAATTTCATAATGCACGCCTCGAAATAATTGTGTATCTACTTTCGCAATAAATTTGCCATTCTCAGGTGTTGTAATTTCTAAATCTTCTGGTCGAATAATCACATCAACGGTTTCATTTTGAGGAATTCCCCCATCAACACAATCAAATGTGGAACCTGCGAATTCTACCCGATAATCCGCCACCATCCGCCCTTCGACGATATTGCTCTCCCCAATAAAATCCGCCACATAGCGATTTAGCGGTTCATCATAAATATCGATTGGCGTTCCTTTTTGGACAATTAAGCCATCTCGCATAACAAAAATTTCGTCACTCATCGCTAATGCTTCTTCTTGGTCATGAGTAACAAATAAGAAAGTGATGCCTAGACGTTTTTGAAGTTCACTTAATTCATACTGCATATCTGTTCGTAATTTTAAGTCTAATGCTGATAATGGTTCATCCAGTAAAAGAACATCCGGCTCATTTACAAGGGCGCGAGCAATCGCCACTCGTTGTTTTTGTCCACCAGACATTTCAACGATTGAACGGTTCGCAAAATCATTCAGACGAACTAACCCGAGGGCCTCTTCGACTTTTTCTTTAATAATTTGTTTGGATTGCTTTTTCATACGCAGGCCAAATGCCACATTGTCGAAGACATTCATATGTGGGAATAAGGCGTAATCTTGAAAAACGGTATTCACTTGGCGTTTATGTGCTGGAATAGCGTTCACTTCTTGTCCCGCAATTTCAACAATTCCTGAATCCGCTTCTGCAAAGCCAGCGATTAAATTTAAAATCGTTGTTTTACCACAGCCGGACGGCCCTAACAAGGTATAAAACTTTCCTTTTTCTAATTGGAAGGATACGTCCTTCAGTACAGTAGTTTCATCATATTTTTTTACAACATTTTCAAAGGTCACAATGGTTTCTGTCAATTTCTTCACCTCAGTTTATTTTAAAATTTTACATTCAATTAATTATATTGAAATCCCTTAAAAACACAATCATTATCTATAGATTTATGAGCTTTTTTAAAGATAAATTGTATAGAAAATTATATGTTTGGATCGAAAAAGCCATACTGTCATTTTACTACAGTATGGCTTAATATTGGGTTTTAATGTTTGGAGTAGCTGAAATAACATAGCTAACTCACCTATAATTTTGTTTACATGCGAATTAAACGCTCTTTCGTCTACATATTTTTATTCTTCATTTATATTGAGATAGATTTTTAAGGCACGATTCAAATACTCAGCAGCTCCAGGTGCGATTTTTTCATAATAAGCCTTAAAACGTGGGTCTTCAATATACATTAGACTCAAGTTATAATGACTTTCTTCCGTATAATAGTTTTCTGGCCAAGAATGTTTGATCCATTGTTGATGTAATGCGGCAACTTCTTGACCAAATTCACTTTCGGGGTTATTTTCCTTTGTTGCTACGGCTAATTTGTGATTTAAATCTTCGGTTAACCGCTCGATGGATTGATAATCAGCTTGTGACATTCCTGAAAATTTCTGATTGGAAAGCTCGACTACTTCTTTACCATACTTTTGGCGGATTTCATCTCCATATTGGTCTTCATTTTGACGAAGTTGGTCTTTTTTAAATGCTTCGAATTTTTCTTTGTCGGTCATTTTACTTTCTCCTTTGTGTGATTGAATGGTTGCTTCAACGGTTTGGATGAGCTTTTCTAGGCGATTTTTCTCACGAATCAATTGAATATGATGGTGCTCAAGCGCACGTTCAATATTAAAGTTTTCTCCATGAATAATTTGCTTGATTTCTTCTAAATTCATATCTAGCTCTCGATAGAATAAGATTTGTTGGAGTAAATCGACTTCTTCTTGTCCGTAAATGCGGTAACCACTAGAATTTATGCGATTAGGATGTAATAATCCAATTTCATCATAGTATCTTAAGGTTCGAGTACTTACTCCCGAAAGACTCGCCAGTTTACTAATTGTATACTCCATCACTTCACCTCCACTATTAGTATAGACCCTGACGTAACGTTAAGGTCAAGAGGAAAAAGAAAAGAGTTTAAAATTATCGAATGGATAATTTTAAACTCTTTTTATTAAAGACTCGTTTCTTGAACACTTTCGCCGATAATACGCACTTCACGTTCTAATTTCACATCAAATAAATCTAAAATGACTTCTTGAATATGTTCAATTAATTCGATATAGTCCGTTGCAGTTGCTTTATTAATGTTTACAATAAAGCCTGCGTGTTTCGTTGAAATTTGCGCGCCACCCCAAGTTAATCCTTGTAGGTTTGCATCTTGAATGAGCTTTCCTGTAAAATGTCCCACTGGCCGTTTAAAAACTGAACCACAAGAAGGATATTCAAGCGGTTGTTTTGAAGTTCTCAAGAACGTTAATTCATCCATACGCTCTTTAATTTTTTCTTCTTTGCCCTTTTTTAATTTAAACGTGACGTCTAAGACAATATCCCCTGTTTTTTGTAAGATACTATTTCGATAAGTGAATGCTAACTCTTCATTTTTCGCTTCATAAATTTCACCATCACGCGTTAAAAGAGTTACTTTTTCAATAACATCTTTAACTTCCCCTTCGTAAGCACCGGCATTCATATAAACTGCTCCACCCGTACTTCCAGGAATTCCACATGCAAACTCAAGACCCGTTAGTTCATGCTCATAAGCATTTTGACTCACATCGATAATCGGAGCCCCAGCTTCAACTACCATTCTTGTACCATCTACATAGATATGGTTTAATTCAGTTAAGATAACTGTTACGCCGCGGATTCCTCCATCACGAACAATTAAATTACTCGCATTCCCGAGAATAGTTAAAGGATAGCTTGCATTTTTTACCCAATCTATGATTGTTTGAACTTCCTCAATGGATTTAGGGAAGAAAAGCAAATCCGCTGGGCCACCTGTTTCAGTATAAGTATATTTCGATAAAGGTTCGTTTTCTTTTACGATTAAATTTGGATGTGTTGTTAATAATTCAGTATAGTCCACTCGATTCTTTCCTTTCAGCAATTGAATGCATCCTTAATCCCAAGCATTTTAGCGTATCTATAATAACATGAAAGGAATAGGAAATGTAGTCATTTTTATTTTATAACGTTTTCATGCTTATAAGTATCGCATTTTAGTTGTCCCAAGCTTTTCCATCTAATAACTGATTGCTTAAAAAAACACCTACTTAATTTTTAAGCAAGTGTTTTTAAATATTTTTCTAATTTGAAACTGAATCTGATCCAGAAGAATCCGTTCCACTTTCAGCCAACAGATCGTCTTCAACGACATAATCCACTTCAATCATTCGCTCTTCATCAATATTCAATAGCACACTATAGATTCGTCCATTTTGAATATCGCTTGTCGTTAGTACATAATCGTTCACACGAATCGAAACTCTCTCATTTACATCTGGAACGTAGCCAATATGGTGAATGATATAACCAGCAATCGTGTCTACCTCATCCAGTTCAAGATTCGCTTTAAAATAATGATTAAAATCATCGACAGCTAGTGCACCATTGATAAAGTAATTAAAATCATCAATGACTCGAATATCGCCTAGTGTGGTCACATCCGACTCATCATCAATATCACCAACAATTTCTTCTAGCAAGTCTTCCATCGTAACGATTCCTTCGACTCCCCCATATTCATCAATTAAGATCGCCATATGTTGTTGTTCGCGCTGGAATTCAATGAGCAAATCATCCGTATAAATTGTAGAAGGAACAAACATCGGAGCATTTGCAATTTCCATTAAGTCAATTTTTTCAAAGCCGGATTTGCTCGCTTCTTTTAAGAGACTCTTGACGTGTAAAATTCCAATGACATTATCTTTATCATCTTTGTAAATCGGAATTCTAGAATATGGACTGTCAATAATAATATTTAAATTTTCTTCGTAAGGATCATCAATGTCTAGCATGACTGTGTCTGTTCGTGGCACCATAACACCACGAGCAACCATAGTATCCAAGGATAAGACACCTTCCATCATGTCTAATTCATCCATATCAAAACTACCACTTTGACGGCTTTCCTCAATAATTACACGCATTTCTTCACGAGTGAATTTTTCTTCTTTTTCGGTAAAATCAATCGGTACAATTCGTTGCAGTAAACCTGTGGATGCCGATAACAACCAGATAAACGGTTTAAAAATCTTTTGAGTAAATGAAATAACACCACTCGTAGCCATCGCAATGGTTTCAGGCATTTGTAAAGCTACTTGCTTTGGAAATAGTTCTCCAAATACTAGAGTGAAATAGGCCAAAATAAGTGTAATAATTAGTGTCGCTACTGTTTGTGCCCCTGCGAAATCTGGTAAGATATCAGCAAGTGCAATTGCAAAACTGGTCGCTGCTTGCGCACTGGATAGGAATCCAGCAAATGTAATAGCTACCTGAATCGTCGCTAAAAAATTATCACTTTCCTCTAGCAAAGCTAGAACCCGTTTAGCTTTTTTATCGCCTTCTTCTGCTAAACGACGAATCTTCGAATTGTTAATTGATACGAATGCAATTTCTGCTGAAGCAAAAAACGAATTTATAAAAGTCAAAATAATAATGATGAATAATTCTGTATATAGGGTACTCCCGGATGAATCCATGTCTCAACTCTCTCCTTAATAAAATCAAAAAGCTCTCATATTTTCTCATTAGTAATTATAGAAAAAGGGTTTAGTTATCGAATAACTAAACCACTTTTCAACTACTATCTATTATAATTCAAATGCTTAAACTTGTGTACCTTTTTTCTGATATTTTGCAGCAAAGCCTGATTTACGTAGAATGAATTTAACAATTTCTACCATGACTACAATACTTAAAGAAGCCAATACTACAACAATCCAACCTGTTGCATCAACTGGAAGTGTTACGTCAAAGAAGTCATTAATTCCTGGAATTAAGATTACTCCGTATAGTAACAGTCCGGATAATAACGATGCGCCATTTAGATATTTGTTATTAAATGGATTTGAGCTAAATAGTGATCCAAAGATAGATTTCACGTTAAATGCGTGGAATAACTGAATCGTACCTAATGTCGCAAATGCCATTGTTTCAGCCATGTTAATAACCATTGCTGTTTCAGGATCTAAGCCTAGTGAAGGTGCATATTGGAAACGAGCATACCAGTAAACAAATAATGTAGTTATTCCTTCAAGCACACCTTGGTAACCAATACTTGGTAACACACCATTTGCTAGGAAACTAGAACCCGGTTCACGTGGTGCGTAATCCATACTGTCTTTTTCAGCATCTTCCATACCTAAAGCAATCGCTGGGAATACGTCCGTAACTAAGTTAATCCATAGAATATGAATAGGTTCTAGGATTTGCCAACCAAGTAAAGTCGCAACAAATAACGTAATTACTTCACCTAAGTTTGCAGATAAGAGATATTGAACCGCTCTTTGAATGTTCGCAAAGACTTTACGTCCTTCTTCAACCGCATGAACAATTGTCGCAAAGTTATCATCCGCAAGAACCATATCTGAAGCACCTTTCGATACTTCTGTACCTGTAATCCCCATACCGACACCAATATTTGCTTGTTTGAGAGATGGCGCATCGTTTACTCCGTCACCTGTCATTGAGATAACTTTGTCTTTTGATTGCCATGCACGAATAATGCGAACTTTATGCTCTGGTGAAACACGTGCATATACAGAATACTCTTCAACGTTTTGAGCCAACTCTTCATCGCTCATTTCGTTTAATTCAGCACCTGTCATAACATGTTCTGCGTTATTTGCATCATTTTCATCTAAGATAGTTAGACGTTCTGCAATCGCTTGAGCAGTGATTGCATGGTCTCCAGTAATCATAATTGTACGGATACCTGCGCGACGAGCTTTTTCAATTGAAGCACGCGCCTCTTCACGTTCAGGGTCAATCATTGCCACTAAACCAGCAAAGATTAAATCATTTTCGACTGTTTCTGAGTTTACAGTTGCAGGGATTTCATCAATAATCTTATATGCCCCACCAAGAACACGTAGTGCTTGACGAGCTAATTGCTCATTTGACTCTAGCACATGTTGTTCATCTTCAGCAGTAAAGTCTGTAACTTCACCGTTGTTGTAAACTTTTGTTACACGCTTGATTAATTGATCCGGAGCACCTTTAACTGCAACTAGGTAGCGTCCGTCTTCTAATTGATGAATCGTTGACATTAATTTACGGTCTGATTCAAAAGGAACTTCTGCCACACGTGGTGAATTTTTCAGTTCATCTTCTAAAGCAAAACCTTTATCTAAA
>DAIOTF010000004.1:5336-15342 GCA_036752165.1 Atopostipes sp. | reverse complement strand
TGCCACACGTGGTGAATTTTTCAGTTCATCTTCTAAAGCAAAACCTTTATCTAAAGCATATTTAATCATTGCAATTTCAGTTGGATCTCCAACTAAGTTACCATTTGCATCCGTATCCGCGTCATTCGCAAAAGAAGTTGAGCGAACGAGTGGATGCGTTAAATCCATCGCTTCATCCGCATCATGAATCTGACCGTCATAGTAAACTTTTTCAATTGTCATTTGGTTAACTGTCAACGTACCTGTTTTATCTGAAGCGATAATTTGAGTACTTCCTAACGTTTCTACCGCTGGAAGCGAACGAACTAGGGCATTACGGTTCGCCATATTTTGTGTACCAATGGATAAGATAATCGTTGTAATTGCTGGTAATCCTTCAGGAATCGCAGCAACTGCAAGAGATACTGCCACTAATAACATGTCATTCCAAGGAATATCTTGGAAAATTGTTCCAACAAGGAAAGTTAAAATAGCAATTCCGATAATCATATATGTTAATGATTTTCCAAGTTGTTCTTGGTCTTTTTGAAGCGGTGTTAATTGAGATTCTGTTGTTTCTAACATTGAGGCAATATGTCCTACTTCAGTGTCCATTCCTGTCCCTGTAACCACACCTAATCCACGTCCGTAAGTTACGTTTGTACTAGAGAACACCATATTGTTACGGTCACCAATTCCAACTTCGTCTTCAATTGTGTTTGTGTCTTTTTCTGAAGCTACCGACTCACCTGTCAGGGCCGCTTCTTCGGCTTGAAGTGAATTCGCTTCGATTAATCGCATATCTGCTGGTACAACGTCTCCAGCTTCTAATAGAACGATATCTCCAGGAACAATTTCAGTACTCTTCATGACTTGGATTTTTCCATCACGACGTACGTGAGCTTCTGGTGAAGCCATTTGTTGTAAAGCATCAATTGCTTCTTCGGCTTTGTTTTCTTGGAAAACACCCATTACTGCGTTTAAAACAACAACAATCATAATAACAATAGCGTCTGAGAGTTCACCACTAACTAACCAAGAAACAACGGCTGCAATCATTAAGACAATGATCATGAAATCTTTAAATTGCGCGATGAATTTTTGTAACGTCGTTGTTCGTTCGCCTTCTTGTATTTCATTTGGACCGTATTTCTCTAGTCTACTCGCAGCTTCTTGTGAGCTAAGACCTGTTTCTGCATTTGTATTTAAATGCGAAAGAATCTCCTCAGACGATTGACGATAGGACTCTGTATTTTTCATTTTCTTGCTTTCCTCCTTGATTTTTCACATATTTCAAAAGTCTCACAATTAAAAAAAGACTTATACCTCTACAGTTACTATTAACTACATGGCATAAGTCTCACTTTTTAAGTACAGTACCAGTCGACTAATTTTTCTTAGTCACTTATCGTTGTTGATACTGACGAGGCCCTACGCCTCTAGTTACTCCCTTATGAAATATTCAGTTACAAGCATTATAGTAAAAGCACTAATAAATTGCAATAGATTTATTGAATCTTTTCACTACATGGCTGATTTACTAAATATTTAGCTCCATGAGAATATTTTGATATCTTTTTCCTACAGCTTCTATTTCTATTTTTCGACTACTTGGTAACTGTGGATCAACAGATAATGTTAACGCTAAACGTTCTGTTGGTAACTCATCAGGTGCCACAGATGGCCACTCCACAACAGAGAGCCCATCACCTAAAAAATATTCATCCAATCCTAAATCTTCCACTTCATCTTCATCTAATCGGTAGAGATCAATATGATAGAGCGGCATTTTCCCATCTGTATATTCTCGAACGATCGTATAGGTTGGGCTTTTAATGACTCGCTTAATCCCTAGGCCTTCTCCGATTCCTTTCGTAAACGTTGTCTTTCCGGCTCCTAAATCACCTTCTAATGAAAGAAGCATACCCGGTTTTAAATATTTTGTCAGTTCCTTAGCAAATTCAATGGTTTCTTGTTCGTTTTGTGTGACTATAGTAGCCATGTTTCTACTCCTCTAAAAGCTTTCAATTATTTCTAGTAAATTGTATCACTTTATTTACTTTCTGCCTAGCTTTCCGCTTTAAAATCCTATGCCCGATAGAAATACTTCCTTTTCAAATTAGCTTTCGTTATACTGAATGGGTGAAAAAGGTTATAGAAAGGATATCAAAAGATGTTTGAAATAAAAAAATTACCGGTTGGTATGGCCCAATCGAATTGCTACATTCTTTCAAATGGAACGAATGCTTTAATCGTTGATCCAGGTGATCAAGCTCAATTAATTATAAATACAATTAATGATCTAAATGTAAAACCTCATGCCATTTTATTAACTCATACCCATTATGACCATATCGGGGCTGTAGAAGCAATGCGCGAAAAATACCAAGTTCCTCTTTATGTTTCACCTAAAGAGAAAGATTGGCTTACTGATCCAAATAAAAACTTATCGAGTTTAGTTGGCAATCCCATGCGACTAAAAGAAGCTGAAAACTATTTCAATCCAACGGAAGAACTACAAATTGCTGACTTCTCATTTAAAATTGTTCCTACTCCAGGTCATTCGCCAGGGAGTGTTTCATTTATTTTCGAAGAAGAGGAAGTTGTTATTTCTGGAGATGCCCTTTTTGCTGGAAGTATCGGTCGAACGGATTTACCTGGAAGCGAACCTCAAAAATTGATTCCTGGCGTTCGACAAGAATTATTAACTTTGCCTGATCACTTTAGCGTCTATCCTGGACATGGTGAACAGACAACAATTGGTAGAGAGAAAGCAACCAATCCATTTTTCTAATCTAATAATTTAAAACTCTCGATGAATGAAATCATCGAGAGTTTTTATTTATTCTGTTTCTTTAGTGTAGCTTATTCCGTTCTCAATCCATTTAAATGTGCCCACACATTTACTTACATCATCGACTTTTATTTGATGGCGAGAAATTAATTGCTCGTTTTCATCAACTATAAAATCAACGTAAGATTCTACAACTTCTCCTATGTGGACTTCTTTTTCAAAAACTATATTCCCGTAAACAGGGGCATGCGTGGCTAAAAATTCGTCTTCCATAGCGTCTAACATCCATTCATAATACATTGAATTGTTGGCATGGAAATTTCCATCAATATCAAAATAGCGTACATTATAATTTTTATGGCTAGATGCTTTTAAATTTTCAGGTTTATCTGGTCTTGGTAATCGTTGAATCCTTTTACTTTCTTTGGAACCGTACTGTTGCCCGATTTCAGCTGGGATGCGAGAGAGTTTACGATCTTCATCCATCAATGCAAAAACCGTTAATACATGCAATAACAAGTTGCCTTCTTCATCATAAACATCAAATTCTCGATAGGAGAATATTCGGTTAAATTCTTTCGCATATGTTTTCACAGTAATATTTTCATTTGTATCAGGCATACGATTAATCTCTAACTTATATTGAATGATAATCCAATGTAAATCATACTCTTCTGCTTTCGGTCCTTTTAATTTAGCGGTTTGTTCGCCAGAGATTTCAATTAACACGCTCATTAAGTGGGGCAAGGTCATTTTATTGTGGCGATCACATAAAAAATAAGGCACTCGAAGCGTCCGTTCATACACTTTTGGTTTCATTCATCAACATCCTCTACTCATCAATATATACATCTATCATAACGATTTATTTAAAGAAAGTATAGTTTATTTTTTACTCTAACTGCTCTCCACTTGTATCACTATGTGCTTTATCATTCATTCTTACTATATCTTCAATAGGTTCTTTGACTATAACTTGTCGAATTAAGTTTAAAGCTGCTGAAACCGATAAACGGCGATTTTTATTGCGTTTATAAGCAAAATGGAATTTCTTTGCAAATGATTCCATCCCCTCTTTAGCCAAACCAATCCATACAGTTCCGGGGATTTCACCTTCTAAAGATGTGGGTCCGGCAACTCCAGTGAGGGATACACCTATATCTGATTCAAACATATCTTTTGCTTTTGTCGCCATTTCAATGGCACATTGAGCACTCACTACTCCGAATTTATCCGTAATCTCTTTTGAGACACCCAGCTTTTCATTTTTTACTTCCGTACTATAAGTAACCATGCCACCTGCTAGCACTTGGCTCGCCCCTTCTAGACTAGAAAAGGCACTTAAAAATTCTCCACCCGTCAAGCTTTCAGCTGCCGTAACGGTTAGCTCGTTTTCAAGTAATAATGTTCGTACTGTCTCCTTTAAAGTCTTACTTTCTTCTGCAAATACATAATGACTTAAGCGTTCTTTTATTTCTTTTTGAATTTGGTCAGCTTCTATTGTTGCTTCTTCTTTATTCGTGGATTTAGTTGTTATTTCAATTTCAGTCTCTTCACCCATTTCGTAAAAAGCAACAATAGGAAAATTATCCTGTGCAAGAAAATCTTCAAGTCGTTCATTTAATTCTGCTTCACTCAATCCAAAAACACGTAAAAATCGAGTTTCAAACTGAGCATCGTGTAGTATTTTCTCTATTAGAAGATTTTCAACTGTTTCTTGATAAGTAGGCTTCAGTTCATCGAAAGGACCTGGTAGTAAAATATAAGTTTTTTCATCCCCCTGATAAAATATACCAGCAGCAAGGCCAGTGGCATTAGGGATAACGATAGAATCAAATAAAATTAGAGCCTGGAGTTGATTATTATCTGGTATTTTAAAGTTTGAGTTTTTGTGATAAGTAATTATTTTATCTTCTGAGGGCTTATCTAAAACGAGAGGGACATCTAAATATTTTGAAATCACTTGTTTCGTAATATCATTCCCGTCCGGTCCTAGGCCACCCATTAGGATTATGATATTCGCACGTTCTTCTGCCCCTTCAATGGCTTTCACTAGAATTTCTTCATCATCCACCACCATAGTACTTTGGTTAATTTGAATTCCTAAATGGGTAAGTCTTCGTGTTAAAAAAGCAGCATTCTGATCCTGAGTTCTACCATTTAATAAATCATTACTAACAGAAATCATTTCAGCTCTCATTTTCTGTCCTCCGTTTCTCTAAACTATTTTTCTCTCATTCTCTTATATATTTTAGCCGGTCTTTATACAGGTTGCAAAATATACGGTCAATCGGTTGATATATGATATAATTCGATTAACATTTTTGAAAATATTAAACATTTGAAAGGCGATTTTTATGAACATTCAAGATACAGCATTATCAAAAGCAACGATCCATACAAACAAATTACTTGATAACATCTCAGCTTTTAAGCAACTTTTGAACAAGAACACAAAATTTATGGCTGTTATTAAAGCTAACGCTTATAGTCATGGTGTTTTACCGATTGCTGAAGCGATTGAAGAAAAGCACGCAGCTGATTATTTTGGCGTCGCTCAATTAAGTGAAGCTCTCGTTTTACGTGAAGCGGGTATCCAGACACCTATTCTTATTTTTAATTCAGCGCGTATTGAAAATTTAGAAGAAGCGATTAAAAAAGAGATTTCCCTTACTGTATTTTCAGTTCAAATAGCAGAGGCTATTGTTGAAGCGGCAGAAAATTTACAGATTATGACAAACGTTCATCTTAAAATCGATACGGGAATGGCACGTCTAGGGGTATTCACTTTTGAGGAAGCCTTTGAGGTTTATCAGGCACTCGAGTCTCCTTTTGTCACGATTGAAGGTATTTATACACACTTTGCTGATTCCCCGGATGAAACCCAAACCAATTTTACTCAAAGACAGTTTTCTAACTTTAAAGCTATTTTAGATGCTTTTGAAGAAGAAGGGATTTCTTTTGCTTTACGTCATGCGTGTAATACAGCAGGAACGATAAATTTTCCAGATTACCATTTAGATATGGTACGTGTTGGACTAGGCCTATATGGATTAAATCCACTCGCTTATGACCGAGAAAAAATATCTTTGTCACCAATAGCGACGGTCTCAACAACTGTAACGCATATTAAAGATTTTCCCGAAGGAGAAAGTGTGGGTTATAACCGAACGTATTACTCTAAGCAACCGATGCGAATTGCGACGGTAGCAATTGGGTATGCGGATGGTGTGGCTTATGCCCTATCAAATAAAGGACATTTCACGTATAAAGGCCATCAACTTCCAATTATTGGTAATGTTTGTATGGATCAGATTATGCTGGATTGTTCTGAAGTTCCTGAGTTATCAATTGGTGATGAAGTAATATATTGTGGAGATCCACACGATGGAGATACTTCTATTTATGACTTGGCCCAGATAACGAATGAGTCTCAGTATGATTTAATCTGTCGCTTGGGGACACGTATAAACCGTATTTATAAAGATTAGAGAGGGATATAAAATGAAGAAGAAAAGAAGTTGGAAACAAGTCCTTTCTTTAATTGCGCTCTTTATTTTTTCAGGGATTTTAGGTTTTTCATTGTTAGAATTGTTTTATGCGATTCCTAATTTATCTTTTTGGGATTTTATATTCGCTTTTTTTATCTTAGTTATTAGTTTTCCCCTGCATATTGTTTTGCATGAAATTGGACACCTCGTTGCGGGCTTATTTTCCGGTTACCAGTTTATTATGTTTCGTTTGTTTAATTGGGTTTGGATTAAGACGGAGAATGGAGTTTCTAAACGGAAACAATCGATTCAAGGACTACTCGGTCAGGCTTTAATGACACCGCCTGAGAATGTGGATGAGCCGCCGATGCTTTTGTACCATTCAGGAGGATTAATCGTTAATTTCATTTCAGCTTTATTATTGCTAGGAGCTGGATTGAAGAGTTCAAACCCGCGAGTGACTTTGTTTTTATTCCTATCCGGACTCGTTGCTTTTCTCCTTTTCATTCTAAATATTGTTCCGCAAAAAGGAACCGATGGATATAATATTTTACAGATAAGAAAACGTCCTGAAGTGTTAGTTGAAACGACAAATATTTTACGGCTCTATGGGGGAATGGTTCGTGGTGAATCATTTGTAGATTTAAAAAGATATATTCCCGAAAACCTACCAGGGAGTTTCGAGGATCCAAATACGGTAACACTCTACACCGCACTAGCTGCCGCTTATTTTGAAGAAGGAGATTTTGATAGGGCCAGTCAAATATATAGAGAATTGTGGTTGAAACGGAAGCAGTTGATTCATCTTCATAAACCTGAAGTGTATATTACGTATTTATTTTCATTGCTCTTAACGGATCCGAAACATCCAGATATTCGAATGATAAAGAATAACGAAATCTATAAGAATAGTATTGAAAATAAAGCTGCAGATATTTATAAAATTCAGGCTGCTGAAGCTATTTATCTTGAAAAAGATTATAAAAAAGCAAAAGGTTTACTCGATGAAGGGAAACCACTTCTTGCAACTGCACCTACCGTAAGTGAAGAAAATTTAGAAAGACAGTTTTATTCGTATTTAAGAGACGAAATTTCGCGTTTAGAAAATAGCTAAACAAAAAGACTCGAACTATTCGAGTCTTTTTTGTGAGCTATTAAAATGTCCGCTTAGTACATACCGCCCATGCCACCTGTTGGATCTGGCATAGCTGATTCAGGTTCTGGAATTGTCGCTACGGCTGCTTCTGTTGTTAATAGTAAAGCTGCTACTGAAGAAGCGTTTTGTAGTGCTGAACGCGTTACTTTTGTAGGGTCAATAATTCCTGCGCCAATCATGTCGACTAATTCGCCAGTTGCCGCGTTAAATCCAATACCTTTTTCTGCATTTTGTAGACGTTCAACGATTACTCCACCGTCTACACCAGCGTTTTTAGCAATTTGACGAACTGGCTCTTCTAGTGCACGACGAATAATGTTTAAACCTGTTTCTTCATCGCCTTCTAATTCCAATTCATCTAAGTTTTTCAAAATGTTGATGTAGGCTGTTCCACCACCAGAAACAATTCCTTCTTCAACAGCTGCTCGTGATGCGTTTAAAGCATCTTCGATACGTAATTTACGTTCTTTGATTTCAGTTTCTGTTGCTGCACCAACTGCAATAACAGCTACTCCACCTG
This sequence comes from Atopostipes sp., assembly GCA_036752165.1. GTDB lineage: Bacteria > Bacillota > Bacilli > Lactobacillales > Carnobacteriaceae_A > Atopostipes. The sequence goes on along the minus strand of DAIOTF010000004.1, from coordinate 7,402 downwards.
CTAATTTTGCAATACGTTCTTGTAATTTTTCTTTATCAAAGCTTGAAGTTGTTTCCTCTGCTTGTGCACGTAATAAAGCTACACGTTGCTCAATCGCTTCTTTCTCACCAGCGCCTTCAACAATTACAGTATCGTCTTTTGTAACTGTAACGCGACTTGCTGAACCTAATTGGTCAATTGTTGCATCGCTTAATTCTAAGCCTAGCTCTTCAGTAATTACTGCTCCGCCTGTTAGAATCGCAATATCTTCTAGCATACCTTTACGACGATCACCAAATCCTGGAGCTTTAACAGCCGTTACATTTAACGTTCCACGGATTTTGTTTAAAACTAATGTAGGAAGTGCTTCCCCATCAATGTCATCCGCAATAATTAATAGTGGACGGTTTGTTTGCATAACTGCTTCTAATAAAGGAAGAATATCTTGTACGTTTGAAAGTTTTTGATCCGTAATTAAGATATATGGATTTTCTAAGTCAGCTTCCATTTTCTCGTTATCTGTTACCATGTATTGTGATAGGTAACCGCGGTCAAATTGCATTCCTTCAACAACATCTAGAGTTGTTTCGATACTTTGCGATTCTTCAATTGTGATAACTCCATCGCTACCAACTTTTTCCATTGCGTCAGCAATAATTTTACCAACTTCAGGATCTCCAGATGAAATAGAAGCGATTTGTTCAATTGATTCGCTACTGTCAACCTTTGTTGAATTTTCTTCTAAAGCTTTAACAGCCACTTCAGTCGCTTTTTCGATTCCTCGACGAATACCGACTGGGTTTGCTCCTGCAACTACGTTTTTCATTCCTTCATTTACAATAGCTTGTGCTAAAACAGTTGCTGTAGTTGTACCGTCACCAGCAATATCATTTGTCTTGCTTGCAACTTCTACAACTAATTGTGCACCCATATTTTCGAATTTATCTTCAAGTTCAATTTCTTGTGCAATTGTTACACCGTCATTTGTGATTTGCGGTGCTCCATAAGATTTATCTAGTAAAACGTTACGGCCTTTTGGACCTAAAGTTACTTTTACTGTATCAGCTAACTTGTTAACTCCTTCAAGTAAGCTTTGACGTGCATTTTCAGAATGTTTAATTTCTTTAGCCATTTAAATTATTCTCCTTTTCGTGATAATATATGTTTAAATAAAATTATTCAGCAATTGCTATGATATCTGTATCTTTAATGATTAAATACTCCGTGCCGTCATGTTTTAGTTTAGTGCCTGCATATTGTTCAAAAACAACCTTATCGCCAACACTTACTTCGACAGGTAAACGGTCTCCGTTATCTAATAACTTCCCTTCACCAACCGCTACAACTTTAGCATAATTTGGTTTTTCCTTTGCTGAATCTGGTAAGACGATTCCACTTGGTGTAGTTTGTTCTTCCTCTACTACTTCAAGTAGAACACGATTTCCTAATGGTTTTAACATGAATAATTCCCTCCAAAAATAATTTAATCTTTAGCACTCGATGCACTCAAGTGCTAATCACATAAACTAGTATAAGAAAAATTTGAATAAGATGCAAGACTCTTTACTTGAAAAAGCTAAGAATAAATCATGAATTTTTTTTGAAGATTCTATTCTTTCCATTGAATTTAAATGAACATCTTAAAGTTCTTAGAAAGTTATGGTATGATGAAATATGGATAAACATCCACAAACTACAGATAGGAGTTTTATTGTTGAATTATTTAAATCTGCTTGGACTGATCGGTTTTCGTTTTATTTTCTTTGCACTTAATCTCTATTTTGCCATTCAAGTAACAAGTGCTTCTGGATGGAATTTCTTTTCGATTCTTTTAGCGTTTTTTGCAACTCGTGAATTTGTGGGTGCAATTCAAATGTGCCAATTCTTTTATCATCTTAAAAAAACAAGTGAGAAAAAACAAAATAAAAAGAACCAGTCAAATCAATAAAAAACTCCTCTCTCACAGTGAGAAAGGAGTTTTAGCTTTTAGTAATCTGATCCATCTTCTTCGATTGAATCATTATATTGTACAAAATAAATCAAAGATTGTAGTTCGTTACTTAAGTCCACGTTTAGCACTCGAACAT
>DAIOTF010000004.1:0-5236 GCA_036752165.1 Atopostipes sp. | reverse complement strand
AAATAAATCAAAGATTGTAGTTCGTTACTTAAGTCCACGTTTAGCACTCGAACATTATCAGGAACATCTAATCGAATGGGCGTAAAGTTCATTATTCCCTTTATACCTGCTTCAACAAGTTTATCTGTAATTTCTTGCCCGTAATCACCTGGCAACGCAATAATCGCAATATCTAATTTTTGAGATTGAATCTGTTCAACTAAATCATCGGTATGATAAATTGGCACACCTTCAAGTATTGAGTTAACAATCTCATCATTAATATCAAAACCAGCACTTATACGAATACTGTTTTGGCCTTGGAAGTTGTAGTTTAATAACGCACGGCCTAATTGTCCTACTCCAACTAAAGCCACATTTGTTAAATAATCTTGGTTTAGTTGTTTACTAAAGAAGTTCATTAAATCTTCTACATCATATCCATACCCACGTTTTCCTAACGTACCAAAATATGAAAAATCTCGACGAATCGTCGCACTATCAATTTTTACTGCTTCACTTAGTTCAGCTGATGAAACTCTGGTTTTTCCAGAACTAAATAAATATTTAAGGTACCGGTAATACAACGGCAAACGTTTAGCCGTCGCTTTAGGTATTTTTTTCTCACCCATATATATTCTCCATTCTTTCCTGTTAATCATTATTGTTTAAATTTCGTGAATAGTCTTACAATTAATCACTAAATTAAGTCTTTACTATTATAACAAGATAAAGACTAATAATAAAGTAAATTCTGTTCTTTTTTCACAAAGTATAAAACTATTCACTTAATAATATTGTCGCAGTAGCTACTTTAAACACATTGTATGCGATTTACATCACGAATAGTCGTTTGTATTTTCATTTTATTATGATAAACTTATTACGATTTTCCAAAAGTAAGGAGGATAAACTTTTGCTCTTACAAACACAAAATGTCACCCGACGCTTCGGGGGCGAAGAGCTATTTAGTGGAATAACTTTTGAAATTAAAAACAATGCTAGGATAGGCTTAGTCGGACGAAATGGCGCCGGAAAGTCTACCCTACTTAAAATTATTGCAGATATTGAAGCGCCTGATGAGGGACGTGTCATGCGTCGTAAAGACCTCACCATCGGTTTCCTTGACCAGCATGGCGGTTTGGAATCTGAACGTTCGATTTGGGATGAAATGCTAGAAGTGTTTCGCCCTATTTTAGAATTGGAACAAAAAATGCGCATTATCGAAGAGAAAATGTCTACCAACCAAGATAAGGAATTACTAATCGAATACAATCGTCTACAAGAAGAATTTGATCGTCGAAATGGCTATGGGTATAAAAGTGAAATCAAAATGGTCCTTCACGGTTTTCAATTTTTCGAAGAAGATTATGATAAGCCGATTGCCCACTTATCTGGTGGCCAAAAAACTCGCCTTTCTTTAGCCAAGCTTTTGCTTGAAAAGCGTGATTTACTGATTCTTGACGAACCGACAAACCATTTAGATATTGAAACCTTATCGTGGCTAGAATCTTATCTCTTAAATTATCGCGGTGCTTTAGTGATTGTATCCCATGACCGTTATTTTTTAGATAAGATTACGAATGAAACCTATGAACTAAGTTACAATCAAATGTATTATTTTAAAGGGAACTACTCGGCTTATTTAGATGAAAAAGCCGCTCGATTCGAAAAGCAGCAAAAAGATTTTGAAAAACAGCAAAAAGAAATTGCGAATATGGAAGAATTTATCGCACGAAACTTAGCGCGTGCTTCCACTACGCGCCGAGCACAATCGAGGCGCAAGCAATTAGAAAAAATGGCTCGGATTGACAAACCAATGGGTGACGAAAAATCTGCTTTCTTTTCTTTTTCTCCTGAGCGTGAATCGGGAAATGTTGTATTACAAGCCAAAGATTTAGCGATTGGTTACCCGCCTGAGACAATCCTAAGTCAAAATATTGATTTAGATATTCGAAAAGGAGATGTCATTGCCTTAATTGGACCGAATGGCATTGGAAAATCTACCCTTTTACGAACCATTGTGGGGCAAATTGATCCAATGTCAGGTAACGTGGATTATGGAACAAAGGTTGATTTGGGTTACTACGAACAAGAACAAGAAAATTTAACCCCTTCAAAAAGTGTTTTAAATGAAGTCTGGGATGACCATCCTTTGATGACTGAAGAAAGTATTCGTACCTTCTTAGGAAGTTTTCTTTTTTCTGGAGATGACGTAGAAAAAACAATTTCTTCTTTAAGTGGTGGCGAAAGAGCACGAGTGTCTATTGCAAAACTGGCCCTTAATCATGATAATTTTTTAGTCCTTGATGAGCCTACAAACCATTTGGATATTGATTCAAAAGAGGTCTTAGAGAATTCATTAATTGACTTTCAAGGAACTATTCTGTTCGTCTCACATGACCGTTATTTTATTAATCGATTAGCCAATAAGGTCCTTGAGATTAATGCAGATGGAACTGTCCTTTATTTAGGAGATTATGATTATTACTTGCATAAAAAAGAAGAACTCTATGAACAGAACCTTGTCAGGATTACTGAAGATGAAGGAAGTTCGAATAAAAACGACTTTGCACAGCAGAACAACTCCTCAGAAAGCAAATGGGCCGATCGAAAAGAAGTCAAACGCGAAACGCGCCGGTTAGGTCGTGAAATTGAAGCCATTGAAAGAAAGATCGCTGAGACAGAAGAGCTTTTGGAAAACATCACGAAAGAAATGAATGAATTGGCTAGTAATAGTGAGGCTTCTTTCTCTGCAAATGACACTAAAAATATCAATCAATTATCGCGTGAGTTTGATCAGAAAAGTGAAGAATTAGAACAATTTTATGAAGAGTGGGAAGTTCTCCATGAAGAGTTAAGCCAATACGAAGAGTAAAACGATAAAGCTGCCAGCAAATTTGTTGGTAGCTTTTTTATATCTGGCAAAGCTAATTTCAAGAGCTATACACTTTCACTAATAAACCAAATGTACTTTCATTTCCTATAAACTCTCACTACCAAACCAAAAGATATTTCAATTCCTATAAACTTCTATTAACAAACCAAATTTGTTTTTAGAAGTTAATGCTCAATTTAAATCAAAAAAGTAGTTCTGCAAGATGCAAAAACTACTTTGGAATTGCTTTTTCATTTATCACTAAAACTTTTTTTATTTACAACCAGCCAAACCAAACCGTTAAGAAAAACCACAAAATCATAATGAGTTGAATCATTGCTTCAGCCAATTGTCCTGACAGAAAGCCTATTAATGAGCCTACCGATGCGCGAAAGGCTTCGTTTAACGGGCGTTTTTGAAATAACTCGAGTAGGAAAACGACAACAAAAGGTAAAACTATAATACCAAATGGAGGGAATACGAAAGTTCCTACTAACACAGCCAGAGTTGCGCCTCTCTCCCCTAGTTTACTTCCTCCAAATTTATTCACTGATATAGAGCTAGCAAATAAATCAGCTACGAGTAAAATAAGTGTCAAAATGACCATGGAGACCCAGAAAAAAGTGGATAACCGTGTAGAATCAATGAAAAAATGATAAACTAAAAATCCACCCCATACCGCTGTGACGCTTGGTAACACCGGATAGAACAGTGCCACAAAACTTAAGATGAATAAGCCGATAACGACAATCCATAAAATGAAATCCATAATTCGCCCTCTTTCAAATTTATTGTAAAATTAACGTGATCCTCCGCCACCACCACCAGCGGCTCCTCCACCGCCACCGGCAGATGACATACCGCCACCACCAGATGCGCCATAGCCAGCCGAAGTAAAACCATTTGTTTGGCTTGTATAGAAATAATAGTAGCCATAGTAATTTCCATAGAGATAACCATAATCATTCATTAAAATACCCCATTGGTCTGGATGGTATTCTTCTAGGCTTTCAATTGTGTCTTCAGCTCGGCCTAAGAGCGCGGCCCAAATAATGAACTCTTGCCAATTCTCATAATTCACTAGAGACGTCTCGTCAATTTCTTTCAAGAAATTATCAAATTGAACAAGTTCTGATGCTACTTGTTGTCCTCTATCCGTTAGGCGTTCAATGGTAATAGTCATTTTTAAGTAGGCAAAAGTCTCTAACTCCATATAACCGTTTTGTACGAGCCAGTCTTTTGATACTTCATCCACCATTTCATAAAACTCTGCAACATCCTTTGCATTCTTTTTGGACCAAGCTTCAAATGCTTTACCATCCAACTTAGATCGATACTCGGCGGCTTCTAGTAATATAGCCCACATCACTTCTTCTAAGGTCGCTTCGCCAATTTCAAACAACTCGACGTATTCACTAAAGGAAAGAATATTTATATTTCTCTCGTCTTCCAAGTTCTTTATGAACAAGGTTGCTTCTGTTTTCGGGCCGACTAAAAACCGTTCACGCTCTGTCGTTTCAATTTGTACTTTTCCTTCGGTTGACCATTTTAAAAGATAAGCAAAGAAATATTCAGCAAAGCCTCCGCCTTCTGTACTCAGTTTTGAGATCAAGTAAGCATAACGTCCCATATCTCCTGTGAGTTTTGGAGGATACTTTGCTACTTTATTTTTATTTTCGCGGATGACTTCCATAGGGTTAAAATGGTTCCGTTCCTTTTTCTGTTGATTTACTTTAAAAGCTAGTGTTCCAGCTGTTATAGCTCCCCCACCCATTAATGTAACTATACTTCCTATTAATACTTTTGCCCAAGTTGGCATGGGTGGTTCCTCATTATAAGAGGAGCCTTCAATTGCAAGAACCCTTTGTTCTTCAAGGGTTAAATCTTGATGGAGACTGGTTTGAAATGTATTTTTCGGAAATTGTGCCAAGACTATTACTTCATTGGTTTCGTCTAAATTATCCCCCGCCCATTCAAGCGTTCCATCCGCAGTACCTATTGGCGCTTCAAAACCAAAACCGTAATAATCTAGTAGGACTTCTTCTAATGGAAAGGGTGCAGATATTTCTAGTTGCATCTGCTCAGTTCGTAAAGATAAAAACGAATCAAAATTCCAGAACAAAGCCTGCCCGTCTTCTAATTCTCGCACCATATTGGATAAGGTATACGTCACAGTGTATTCTGGTGTTCCATATTCCGTAATTCCCCAAGCTAATTCGTAGCCCGCATCCGTATCAATCACACCATATTTACCTGCTTTTTCTTCAAAAGAAGCATCAATAGCCCAATTTTCTTCTTCCGTAAAACCGGCCACTTCGAAATCCATTAAATCCGTTCCTTGTAAATTCTCTAAAACAATGTAGAGTTCCGTATGTTCAT
>DAIOTF010000003.1:24013-62951 GCA_036752165.1 Atopostipes sp. | reverse complement strand
CATTGTTTCAGGTTTGACTAAATGTTCTTCGTCTTCATCAATGAATTGAATATTGTCTTTATCTTTATTCTCTTCGATAAACTCAACGACATGGTCATAAGGGACGACCACATCTTTGGTTCCATGCCAAAAAAGAAGTGGACGACCGGCTATTTTTTCTGTATTTAAGGATAAATCATATTCTGGAATCCAACTTAATAAGTGGTTGTAATCTTCTGGGAAAAAGCGGTCCATTTGACTAGCATGTTTAAAAATTCGTTCGCGGTAAGCGACGAGTTTTGGAGTACCCATTACACATGCGGCCGCTTTAATTTCAGGATGGTGAGTGAGCAAAGCTGCAGTGGTCATCCCACCCATAGACACGCCACCAACACCGATTTGATCTTCGACTAAACCTTTTTTCTTCATGGCATTCACAAGATATCCAAATTCAAATAGATTCGTGTGAATACTTTGCCAAAAGGTCAGAGAAGGGATATCAGTCATTGGATTTCTTCGTTCGCCATGATTAAAAGCATCCGGTAGCAAAACTCGAAAACCCGCACGAGCTAAATATCGGCCTTGAGTCAAAGTTAATTCTTTTTGAGATTGCCAACCATGGTAATAAATAATGAGAGGAAGTTTTTCTCCAATCTTATCCTCGGGAATCACTTCAAGTAAAGGTATCGTCCCTAATATATGTTCTCTAATTGCTAATTTCATTTTGTACACCTCCATAATAGGATACCTTTTTTAAATTGAAATAACTAGCTAATAATCTGTCCTTCAAACATATATAAGCCGATTCCTTTGGTGTATTGGCTAAAATTTTATATACTGTAATTACTGAGAACATATTAAACAAAGAATTTTTAAGAAGGGAAGTTTTATTAATGGAAGTAACATTTCAAGGAGAACCATTAGAGATAAAAGGAACGCAACCAAATGTAGGGGACAAAGCGCCAAATGCTACATTAACGGCACGTAATCATGACAAAGTACAGTTGTCTGATTTCATCAAAGATAAACCAGTTATCTTGAGTGTTGTACCAGATGTTGAAACAAGAACGTGCGAATTACAAACGAAACGTTTTTCAGATGATTTAAATGATCAAGACGTAATTTTCTTAACGGTCAGCCGTAATACGGTAGAAGAGTTTAATAAATGGAACGAAGAAAATGATTTAAACTTAGTGACTTTATCAGACGATGATGGTGAATTTGGGAAAGCTTACGGTCTAGAAATTGACTTAGGTGGCAATGAGCGCTTAGCTCGTGCAGTTTTCTTAATCGATACGGAAGGAACAATTCAATACAAGCAAATTGTTCCAGAAGTAGCGGATGAGCCAAATTATGATGAGACACAAGCTGCGATAGAAGCTTTGTAATTGATAGTTAAAATAAACCGACTTTCTCCTTATATAGGAAGAGTCGGTTTTTACATTCATTCATTAGAATGTGAAGTTAGACAACCAATAAGAAAGTCTAATTGGACACAAGAAGGATAAAAGCGCTATCATTAAAAGAGAAGAATTGAATTCGAACTGAAGGAGACAAACATGATAAAAGAAGTAGCAAAAGATATTTATACATTCGAAGTAAAATTACCGAACAATCCTTTAAAAGCCTTGAATGTGTATGTCGTTAAAGGGGGAGACCGTACAGTAGTTTTTGATACTGGTTTTAACGCTGAAGAATCAAAAATGGATTTATTAAACGGTTTAGAAGCCTTAGACTTAAAAATAGAAGATGTTGAAGTCGTACTGACGCACTTACATTCAGATCATGTTGGACTGGTCAATCTCTTTGCGGATGTAGGGTGTAAAGTTTATGCAGGCAAAGTCGATGGTCAGTTGATCAATCAAATGGTAACGAATGAATATTGGGATAACCTTGAAGCTATGATTCCTCTTTATGGAATGGAAGAAGATGAAATCATGACGGATGAAAATCCAGGTTACAAGCATCGGTTGACAAAGACGATTGATTATATCGAACTTAAAATCGGAGATTTTTTCGAAGTGGGCGATTACTGTTTTGAAATTTTAGATTTAAGTGGACATACACCGGGTCATCTAGGATTTTATGATAAAGAAGCTCAAATTATTTTGAGTGCGGATACGATTTTAGATCCAATCACTCCAAATATTACTTTCTGGGGCTTTGAATATCCAGATATTTTAAATACATATGTGGAGACTCTTTATCGACTACAAAAACTAAAAATTGATCAAGCACTTGCGACTCATCGTAAAATTATTACAAATCATGTCGAACGAATTGATGAATTGGTTTTACACCATGATGAAAGGCTTCAAGAAATACTCGATGCGATGAATAATGAAGAAGACTATACAGTTCGAGAAATTTCAGCTAATATTTCGTGGCGTATTCGAGCAGACAATTGGGATGAATTTCCTAAGTCTCAAAAATGGTTTGCCACAGGGGAAACTATGGCTCACTTGCACCGATTGGTAAATACAGAATGTGTAAGTATGACAGAACGAGAAGGCACTCTTTACTTTAAAAAACTACAAAATAAAATAGTACCCTTTGTAAAAGCCTAGGCGATAGAAACAAAACATCCTCCTACTTTTATTGAAAAGTAGGAGGATAAATGTTTAGTCTAATGAATCTTCAAAGATTTCTAACCGGTCATTTGTTTGGAAGGGCTGCTCTTCGTTAATGTGATCAAAGAACAAGATACCATTTAAATGGTCCATTTCATGTTGAATAACAATGGCAGGGTAGCCAGTAAATTTTTCTTGATGCTTGTTTCCGTCTACATCATAGTATTCTACAGTAATCCGTTTGTGGCGTGGCACTAAGCCTACATACACCTCGTCAACAGATAAACAGCCTTCACCATCTTGCAGAGCTGTTTGCTTCACAGAATGTCTGATGACTTTAGGGTTAATCATCACTAAACTAAAATCTTCATCTTCAGACTCGCCCTCGCCAGGAATATGCACGGCAAATATTTGCTTGGAAATATTTAATTGTGGAGCAGCAATTCCTACACCTGCGCGAAGTTTATATTTTTCTGCCATTTCTGGATCTTGGCTATTTTTTAAAAATTCAATCATATCTGCAGATAGTTGTTTTAAATCCGCAGATAAAGGGAATTCAACTTTCTCTGCTATTTTTCTTAAAGTCGGGTGATAGTCACGAATAATATCATCCATAGTAATCATAATGAAAACACTCCTCATCTATTTACGAAAATTATTTTATCATATGTAACTAAAATTAGCGATACATAAAAAATAATAATTGTGATTCACTTCTTTTATTCATTCATCTGTTTTTAATAAAAATTAAACACATCATACCATTTTTTAATTTCTCCCTTATAAATGTCTCGAATTAAATGTTTTGTATTTTTTAAAATATATTAGAAAATTTAAATAATATGTAAATGTATTCACAAATTGTAAGCGCTGAATAAAAGAGTTCATAAAAGCTGGTGCTTTGCTTGATTTATAGAATTATTAATGTTACTTTTAGATATGAAAAGCTACAAAGGTATGTTTACTTTTAGTATATTTTTGTGTGCATTTAATTATTTTAAGGAGAGGTATGGTTACAAATGGCAAATAACCCTTTAGATTTTGACAAACTTGTCGAATCCTATGGTGAACTATTCCCGATGGTTCAAATACTTGATAAAGATGGAAAAGTTGTAAACAAAGACTTAATTCCTGAATTATCAGACGAAGAACTTGTTGAGTTAATGGAGAGAATGGTCTTCTCACGAGTGTTACACGAACGCTCAATGGCATTATCTAGACAAGGACGCCTTGGTTTCTACGCACCTACGGCAGGACAAGAAGCTTCACAAATTGCAAGTCACTATGCATTAGAACAACAAGACTGGATTTATCCAGGATATCGTGATATTCCACAAATGATTATGCATGGTTACCCTATTTATAAAGCATTCCTATGGTCACGAGGACACGTAGAAGGTAATAACTACGACTTAGATGAATTACATGTGATTCCACCACAAATCATTATTGGTGCACAGTACATTCAAGCAATGGGTAACGCAGTTGGCCAAAAACTAGCTGGTAAAGAAAACGAAGTAACAATCACTTATACAGGTGACGGTGGATCTTCACAAGGTGACGTATACGAAGGAATTAACTTCGCTAGCCGTTACAAAGCACCAGTTATTTTTGTGATTCAAAACAACGGTTATGCTATTTCAACTCCAAGAGACAAGCAAACTGCAGCTGAAACACTTGCTCAAAAAGGTGTCGCAGCAGGTATTCCATCAGTTCAAGTAGACGGTATGGACCCACTAGCAGTTTATACTGTAACAAAAGCGGCTCGTGATTGGGCAGTAGCTGGAAATGGTCCAGTACTTATTGAAACAATCACTAACCGATTCGGTCCTCACTCTACTTCAGGAGATGACCCTACTCGTTACCGTTCACAAGATTCTTTCGATTACTGGGAGCAACGTGACCCACTAATTCGTTTCCGCAACTACCTGGAAGAAAAAGGTCTATGGACAGAAGAACAAGAACAAACAAAAATTGATGAAGTTACAGAACAAGTAGCTGAAGCTGCTAAAAAAGCAGATCAGACTGAAAAAATGAATATTGTAGATGGCTTATCATCTATGTTCTCAAATCCAGGACAAAATATTCTAGAACAAATTAAAAAATACGAAGCAAAGGAGACTAAATAATCATGGCGCAACAACTAAATATGGTTTCTGCAATTACTCAAGCCTTAGAGCAAGAAATGGAACGCGATGAGAAGGTTTTGGTATTTGGAGAAGACGTTGGTGTCAACGGTGGTGTTTTCCGTGCAACTGATGGACTAGTAGACAAATTTGGTGATAAACGTGTAAGTGATACACCATTAGCTGAGTCTGCTATCGGTGGAATGGCCTTTGGTTTAGCTGTACAAGGCTTCCGTCCAGTTATGGAAATCCAATTCTTTGGTTTCGTATTTGAAGTCTTTGACTCAATTGCTGGTCAAATTTCTCGTCAACGTTTCCGTATGGGTGGAAACTTGGACATGCCAGTTGTTATTCGTTCACCATTTGGTGGAGGAGTAAAAACTCCAGAAATGCACGCAGACAGTTTAGAAGGATTAATGGCTCAAACGCCAGGACTTAAAGTAGTAATTCCTTCAAGCCCTTACGATGCTAAAGGACTACTTACAGCAGCACTTCGTGATAACGATCCTGTTGTATTCCTAGAGCACATGAAATTATACCGTTCATTCCGTGAAGATGTTCCAGAAGAACAATATGAATTGGAATTAGGTAAAGCAAACGTAGCTCGCGAAGGATCAGATGTTACAGTAGTAGCCTATGGATTCATGGTTCGTGAAGCACTTAAAGCTGCAGAACAATTAGAAGAAGACGGTGTATCAGTAGAGGTCATTGACTTACGTACGATTTCACCAGTGGACTATGAAACAGTAGTAGCATCTGTTGAGAAAACAGGCCGTATGGTGTTTGTACAAGAAGCACAACGTCAAGCGGGTGTTGGAAACACAGTTATTTCTGAAGTTTCACAACGTGCAATTCTTTCATTGAAAGCTCCTATTTCATTCGTAGCGGCTCCAGATACAATTTATCCATTTGCACAAATGGAAAATGACTGGTTACCAGGTGTAAATGATATTAAGGAAGCAATTGCTGAAGCAACAGACTTCTAATTTTTAATCAATTAAAAACTAGTCAAGTAATCGGAGATACTATTCTTAGTATCTCTTGATTACTTTACTATTAAACATGAACGTTTTAATTTGAACTCATTAAAAGAAGGGATGAATGAATAAAATGGCTTTTACATTTAAGTTTCCTGACGTTGGAGAAGGAATGGCTGAAGGTGAAATTGTAGATTGGCTAGTTGCTGTAGGAGACGAAGTTTCTGAAGGTGACTCAGTTGCAGAAATTCAAAACGATAAATCAGTTGAAGAGATTGCAGCTCCAGTATCAGGTACGATTCAAGAAATTTTAGCTGAAGCAGGGGACGTCGTACTTGTTGACCAACCTATTTTATTAATTGATGACGGTTCTGAAGGTGAAGCACCTGCTAAAGCAGAAGCTCCGGTAGAGGAGGCTGCAGCAGAGGAACCAGCAGAAGCTCAAGAAACAACTCAAGATGCAGCAGCAGAAGCAGCTTCAACAGGAGTTGTAGCAACTTCTGATCCAAACAAAATGGTTTTAGCTATGCCATCTGTCCGTCAATACGCACGTGAAAATGATGTAGATATTAGCTTAGTTGAGCCAACTGGTAAAGGTGGCCGTGTAACTAAAGAAGATATCGACAGCTTTGTATCAACTGGTGGAGCGCCAGCAGCAACATCTGAAGAAACAACAGCATCAGCGCCAGCAGCATCAGGTGAAACACAAACAGTTGGTGGAATTGAAGTTGGACCATACAAATCTGGTCGTTCAGATCAAGAAACTCGTGAGAAAATGACGATGACTCGTCGCGCAATTGCGAAAGCAATGACGAAGAGTGCTACAGTTATCCCATCATTTGCATTATTTGATGAAGTAGTTGTCGATGAATTATGGGCTCACCGTAAGAAATTCAAAGATATCGCTGCAGAACAAGATACAAAACTTACATTCTTGCCATACATTGTTAAGGCTGTTGTAGCGATGATGAAAGAATTCCCAGTATTCAACGCATCTTTAGATGATACAACAGACGAAATTGTTTACAAACATTACTACAACGTAGGTATTGCAACTGACACAGATAACGGACTATATGTACCAGTTATTCAAGATGCAGACCGCAAACCAATGTTTGACGTTGCAGATGAAATTATTGAATTGGCAAACAAAGCCCACGATTCAAAACTAAGTGGTGCAGATATGTCAGACGGATCAATTTCAATTTCAAATATCGGTTCAGTTGGTGGAGCACACTTCACGCCAATCATTAACCACCCAGAATCAGCAATTGTTGGGGTAGGTATTATCTCAGATAAGCCTGTTGTTAATGCAGAAGGTGAAATCGTTGTTTCTAAAGTCCTAGACTTATCTCTTGTTGTTGACCACCGTATTATTGATGGTGCGGTTGCACAACAAGCAATGAACTACTTGAAACAATTATTGTCAAACCCTGAATTATTATTGATGAAAGGTTAAGGTGAACGTTTAATGGTTGTAGGAGATATGTCAATTGAACTAGATACAGTTGTTGTAGGTTCTGGTCCTGGTGGATATGTAGCGGCGATTCGTGCAGCTCAAATGGGGCAAGAAGTAGCAATTGTTGAAAAAGAATTTATCGGTGGCGTGTGCTTGAACGTTGGATGTATTCCATCTAAAGCATTAATCACGGCTGGTGAAAAATACCAACAAGCTCGTGGGTCAGAAGTTTTCGGTGTTTCAACTGAAAATGTTCAAATCGACTGGGCAAAAACTCAAACGTGGAAACAAGAACAAGTTGTTAATCGTTTAACTTCAGGTGTTGAAATGCTACTTAAGAAAAACAAAGTAGAAATTCTTGAAGGTGAAGCTTTCTTCGTAGATACGCATAACTTACGTGTTATGCAAGAAGATAGTGCTCAAACTTACTCATTTAACAATGCAATTGTTGCAACTGGTTCACGTCCAATCGAACTGAAAGGTTTTGAGTGGAGCAATCGTATCCTAAGCTCAACTGGTGCTTTAGAATTAAATGAAATCCCTGAAACATTAACAGTTATCGGTGGAGGTTATATTGGTTCTGAGTTAGCTGGAGTATTTGCTGGTTTAGGAACAAAAGTTACAATTCTTGAAGGATTAGACTCAATCTTAGCTGGATTTGACAAAGATATGGTTAAATTAGTTGAGAAAGAATTCAAAAACAACGATGCAACAATCGTTACAAATGCAATGGCTAAGAGTGCTGAAGAAACAGACTCTAGCGTTAAAGTTACTTATGAAGTAGACGGTAAAGAAGAAACTGTTGAATCAGACTACGTCTTAGTAACAGTTGGTCGTCGTCCAAACACTGATGAGATTGGTTTAGAAATCGCTGGTGTTGAAGTGGACGAACGTGGACTTGTAAAAGTTGACGAACAAGGTCGTTCAGTATCTGCAGATAGCATTTACGCAATTGGAGATATTGTTCCAGGTGCTGCATTAGCACATAAAGCTTCTTACGAAGGTAAAATTGCGGCGGAAGCAATCTCAGGTAAAAAAGTTGCGGTAGATTACCGTGCAATGCCTGCAGTTGCATTCACTCATCCTGAAATCGCATCAGTAGGTTATACAGCTGCTGAAGCAAAAGAAGCAGGATTAGAAGTTACAGCAACTAAATTCCCATTAGGTGGTAACGGACGTGCAATCTCTATGGATCGTACAGAAGGATTTGTTCGCCTAATTACTACAAAAGAAGATCACGTAATTGTTGGTGCTCAAGTAGCAGGAATTAATGCTTCAGACTTAATTTCTGAATTAACACTTGCTGTTGAAGGCGGTATGAATGCAGAAGACATCGCTCTTACAATTCATGCTCACCCAACACTAGCTGAATCTGTAATGGACGCAGCGGAAGGTGCACTTGGATTACCAATCCATATGTAATCTTTAAAAAGATGTATGAAAACTAAAAAAGACTGAAGGTCTGTTACAGATCTTCAGTTTTTTATTTGTTTAAAGAATGGTTATACGATGAGAATGAACTTGTTGCAATTTTACTAAATGCAATAAACAGAAAATGTACGATTTGAAACGTCTAAAAACCCTGTACTTATGGGTTCAGTGTGCCCTTAATTTTTACAATCTACTTAAAATATGCTATCTTTGAGTAAGCACTGATACGAATGATTATTAAAGATAGGAGATAAGAACATGTCCTTAATAGAAAAACGTGATAAGTTAATAAAAGAATGGCTAGAAGCTGCTGCTAAAGAAATTAAAGCAGCCATTGAAAACGGATTTGATGTAGAAACCAAAACAAGTCGGACGGATTTAGTCACTAATATGGATCGACAGATTGAAGAACAATTTGTTCAACGAATTCGTAAGCATTTTCCAGAGGATAAAATTATTAGTGAAGAAGGTTTCGGAGATGACTTGGATTCCATAAATATGGAGACAGATACGGTATGGTTTTTAGATCCAATCGATGGGACAATGAATTTTGTTTTACAAAAAGAAAACTTTGCGACAATGTTAGCAGTCTATGATAAAGGAATCGGCCAACAAGCCTATATTTACGATGTAGAAGCTGGTAAGTTGTATTGGGCAATTAAAGGTCAAGGTGTTTATTGTAATGACCAACTACTTCCTAAAATGCAGGATATTCCACTTGAAGATGGTTTATTTGCTTCAAACAGTATGTACCTCTCGGATAAACAAGTGGCTTTGAACGCAGAATTTACAAAACGATCCATGGGCGTCCGTACAATCGGCTCAGCTGGAATTGAAGCGTCTGAAATTGCTAAAGGAAGTACCGTAGTGTATGTTTCTTACAATTTAAAACCATGGGACATCGCGCCAGGATTAATGATGATTCAAGAAAATGGTGGAGTGGTGAAAACCTTCAAAGGAGATGCTGTGAATTTACTCCAGTCGAATCGAACAATTATGGGCACACCGGCAGCTGTGAAAGAAGCTTTGAAAATATTAAAATAAAAATATTGTATTTAAACTTGAAAACTGGTAAACTACCTAAGTATTTTTTACTGATTACATAAAAGTAATCGGATTGAGGAGATTTTATTAAAAATGACTACTAGAAATAATTTACGAAACATTGCTATTATTGCGCACGTTGACCATGGAAAAACAACTCTTGTTGACCAATTACTTTCATTATCTACGACATTAGATTCACACAATGAATTAGAAGATCGAGTAATGGATTCAGACGCACTTGAAAAAGAGCGTGGAATTACTATTCTATCTAAAAATACGGGTGTTCGTTATAAAGATAATATTATTAACATTTTAGATACACCGGGACACGCGGACTTTGGTGGAGAAGTCGAACGTATTATGAAGATGGTTGATGGAGTAATCTTAGTTGTTGACTCTGCAGAAGGACCGATGCCACAGACACGTTTTGTATTACAAAAAGCACTAGAGCAACAAATTCAACCGGTTGTTGTTGTGAACAAAATTGATAAACCATCTGCTCAGCCTGAAGTAGTTGTTGACCAGGTACTGGATTTATTTATTGAATTAGATGCTGATGAAGAACAACTCGATTTTCCAGTTGTTTATGCATCCGCAATTAATGGTACAAGTAGCTATTCACCAGATCCAGCTGATCAAGAAGACTCTTTTGATCCGATTTTTGATACTATTTTAAAAGAAATTCCAGCGCCAATTGACAATAGTGACGAACCGCTACAATTCCAAGTTTCTTTACTAGACTACAATGACTATGTAGGACGAGTTGGAATTGGACGTGTTTTCCGTGGTCAAATCAGCGTGGGAGATAACGTCGCTTTAAATAAATTAGACGGAACAGCGAAGAATTTCCGAGTGACAAAATTATTTGGATTCTTTGGTCTTGAACGTCGAGAAATCGAAACAGCTAAAGCGGGCGATATTGTTGCCGTATCTGGATTTGAAGATATCAACGTCGGAGAAACAGTTACACCTACCGACCACTTGGATCCACTACCCGTCTTACACATTGATGAGCCAACACTTCAAATGACTTTTGCGGTAAACAACTCACCATTCGCAGGTCGTGAAGGAAAATGGGTTACATCAAGTAAAATCGAAGAAAGACTTCAAACACAACTTCAAACGGACGTATCATTAAAAGTCGAACCAACAGAATCTCCAGATGCATGGACGGTTTCAGGACGTGGTGAGCTTCATTTATCCGTTTTAATCGAAAATATGCGTCGTGAAGGCTTTGAGCTACAAGTTTCAAAACCGAAAGTAATTACGCGTGAAATTGACGGCGTCTTATGTGAACCTTTTGAAGAAGTTCAAATCGATACACCTGAAGAGTATATGGGTGCAGTAATCGAACGCTTAAGTAACCGTAAAGCATTAATGACAGAGATGGAAAATGCAGGAACTGGAACTGTTCGCTTATACTTCCAAGCCCCATCTCGTGGTTTAATTGGATTTACAAATGAGTTTCTAACGATCACTCATGGGTACGGTATTATGAACCATTCATTTAGTGAATACTTACCAGCGATTAAAGAAGAAATTACAGGGCGTCGAAATGGTTCATTAGTTTCTACGGATAATGGGAAAGCAACAACATACAGTATCATGAACTTAGAAGACCGTGGAACAATTTTCATTGAGCCAGGTACAGAAATTTATGAAGGTATGATTGTTGGGGAGAGTAATCGCGAAGGAGATTTAGCGATTAACTTAACCAAACAAAAACAAAAAACCAACGTTCGTTCAGCGAATAAAGATCAAACCAATGTGATTAAGGAACCTAAAATCTTAACACTAGAAGAATCAATGAACTTTATTGCCGACGATGAATATTGTGAAGTAACCCCTGAATCGATTCGTATGCGTAAAATGATTTTAGATTCAAATCAACGCGCAAAAGCGAAAAAGAATAAAGACAAAAATTAAATCAATCTCACTAAAAAACTCTCAGAATAGAAAACTATTTTGAGAGTTTTTTTCTATTCTTTGTTATACTATATAAGATGACTATCATAGGAAAGAGCGATTAAAATGAGCGATTTAAAAAATATAAATACAGAGTCAAATTTTGAAGGGCGAACTGGATTAGTCGTTTGGCTAAAATCAAAACGCAATGTGAAACGTCTAATGAGTTACGGAATCCTTCATTATGTTTCCAATAAAATGGATTATGCTTTACTTTATGTCAATTCAAAAACAATAGAAAAGACAATCGAACGTTTAGAAAAAGAAAAAGATGTTAAATCTATTGAGATCTCTAATTTAAAGGACTTACCCATTACGTATGATTCGGTTTTAGATGATATGAAAAAAGAGATTGAAGACAAGAAGAAAAAAGAAGAACTTGATATTTTTCACTCGGCTTCAGATTTTAATTCATATAGTTAATAAGTAAGGAGAAAGCTGATGCGAATTATTGCAGGAGAATACGGAGGTCGACCACTGGCGAGTTTGCCAGGGACGAATACGCGACCTACTGGAGATAAATTGAAAGAAACACTATTTAATCTTATAGGCCCTTATTTCCGAGGGGGAAAAGTACTTGATTTATATGCTGGCAGTGGCGCTTTAGGAATCGAGGCAGTATCTCGAGGGATGGATGAGGCAGTTCTGGTAGATAGAAACCGGACAGCGACAGAAGTCATTCAAAAAAATATTCAGATGACAAAGGAAGAATCGAAATTCGAAGTTATGAAGACGACAGCCGATGCAGCTTTAAGTCAACTGGGTACTCGACATGAGAAGTTTAAACTTGTTTTTCTTGATCCCCCTTATGAAAAACAAACCATTGAGCAAGATATTGCACAGCTGGCGCGGCTCGATTTACTTGATGAAGTAGCTTTGGTTGTTTGTGAAACGCCTAAAAAGATTACTTTACCTCAAGAAATGGGCGAGGTTAAAGTATGGAAAGAACGAATTTACGGAAAGATAAAACTAACCATTTACCAAAAAGGAGTCGAATAAGAATATGCCAAAAGCAATTTATGCAGGAAGTTTTGATCCTTTTACTATGGGACACTATGATATTTTACTCCGAGCGAGTAAATTATTTGAAGAAGTGATTATAGCCATTGGCACAAATACATCTAAAAAAACTTTATTTTCTCCAGAAGAGAAAAAAGAAATGATTCAAGAAGTGATTGAAAATAGTCCGATGAGTAACGTGCGAGTTATTCTTCATACGGATGGCTTGACGGTTGATTTAGCTAAAAAAGAAGAAGCCAATGTCATGCTTCGTGGAATTCGAACAGTAGAAGATATGGAATATGAAATGGCAATTGCTTCTATGAATAAAACTCAAGCACCAGAAATCGAAACTGTCTTTTTAATGGCGAGCGAGAAGTATCGTTTCTTAAGTTCTTCCTTATTAAAAGAAATTGCCCAATTTAAGGGAAGTATTGATGGGATGGTTCCGGAAAGTATTGGACGTCGAATGATTGAAAAGTATAAGAATTAAAACTAAGAAACTGAGATGATTGTATGAAAAAGTTACCTACTTGGTTAAAGATTTCACTGATATTTATTGTCGTTTATTTATTCGCATTTCAACCGATTCCTTATTATTTAGAAAGTCCAGGTCAAGCTTTCGGATTGGATCAGATGGTAGAAATTGATGAAGCATATGCTGAAAATGAAGGGGAATTTTATCTAACAACAGTGGGAATCCGTCAAGCTACGCCGATGACCGCTTTACTGAGTCTGCATCCCTTTCATAGTTTAATTAGCGAGCAACAACTCTTTGGACAAGTTTCTGATTTTGATGCGTATGATACGATTCAAAAATATTACATGGAGAGTTCAGGAAATGCAGCCATTCAAGTGGCTTTTGAAGCAGCTAATTACCCTTATGAACTAGAATTTAATGGGGTATATGTTTTGCAAATTTTAGAACAATCCGATTTCGCCGGTGAACTTCAAGTAGGTGATACGGTTAAAGCGGTTGATGGACAAGCTTTTGAAACATCTCTTGACTTTATTAACTATGTCTCGCAATTA
The DNA here is from genome assembly GCA_036752165.1 of Atopostipes sp. Lineage (GTDB taxonomy): Bacteria > Bacillota > Bacilli > Lactobacillales > Carnobacteriaceae_A > Atopostipes. The sequence goes on along the minus strand of DAIOTF010000003.1, from coordinate 49,366 downwards.
AAAGTAGGCGAAGAAGTTGAAATTACTTATGAACGATCTGACGAAATTTTCCAAGCTACAGGTAAATTAACGCCACTTGAAACAGGTGTAGCTGGAATTGGTATTGGTTTAGTGGATAATACATCCCTACATTCAAACCCCGAAGTAGAAATACATTCAGGTGGAATAGGTGGGCCTTCTGCTGGATTAATGTTTTCCTTACAAATTTATAATGCTTTAATAGAAGAAGATTTGCTCGGTGACTATAAAATTGCCGGAACGGGTACGATTCAATTAGATGGCACAGTAGGCCGTATTGGTGGGATTGAGAAGAAAATAGTGGCCGCGGATGAGGAAAAAGTTGATTTCTTTTTTGCACCAGATGATGAAATTCCAGCTGAAATGAAGGAGTTCAATCCAAAGATTCAAACCAACTATCAAGAAGCGGTGGCAGCTGCTGACCAAATTGAAACAGATATGAAAGTTATACCTGTTAAAACCTTCGAAGACGCCATTAACTTTTTAGAAAAACTTTCTTCTGAGAAGGCAACACGTAAATTACAAGAGCTTCAATTGACTAACGCCATAGAACCTTTTGGACTACATGTAGCAATAAATTAAAGAAATGAGTCAATTTTAATTGTGAAATGGTTAAAAAATAAGTAAAATAGATTTACATCTTTTACTAGGATTTTTGAAACGCTCAATCAAGACAATTTGAGTGCTTACTGTAAACTAAAACAGATAAGACGCAACCTGTCATAGACGATGGGTTGCTTTTTTGTACGCAAAATTTTTAATAACCATTTAGAGAAATGAGTGAGACGAATGTTTCAAGTGATTTTTAATTTAAAAGATTTTTTTAAGCAATACAAAAAAAATTATCTTATTGCCTTTATCACAATGATTTTAAGTAACTTATTGCGTGTCCTTCTGCCGTATATTGTTGGGTTGATTATAGATTATATGTTAAATGATACATTGACCTCTAATCTCTTAGAACGATTGGTGACAATCTTTATTGTCAGTACGATTGGTTCTTACTTATTTGAGTTTATCTGGTCTTATTTCCTATTTACTGGGGCCGCTCATTTACAGAGAAATCTACGAAAAGATTTAATGGCTCATTTTTTAAACCGTCGTGCTATTTTTTATGAAAAATTTCGAGTGGGTGATATCATGGCTCGATCCACACAAGATGTTCGGTCCATTGCACAAACAGCTGGTTTTGGAATGATGATTTTAATGGATTCAACTATTTTCCTAATAACGATTGTCTTAGTTATGGGCTTTACCGTGTCATGGTCTCTTACTTTTTTTAGTATGTTACCTTTGATTATTTTGGCCTATCTTTTTGGAAAAGTAGGGAATATGGTAGAAAAACGGTATTCGATTTCACAAGAAGCATTTTCGTCTTTAAATAATGATGTGTTAGAAGTTGTTGATGGCATCCGCGTCATTCGAGCCTATGTCAAAGAAGAAGCGTATGTGGATAAATTTAGAAAACAAACAGAAAGTTTACTTGAAAAAAATAATAAAGTGGCAGAAGCCAATGCATTATTCATGCCAGCAGTGAAATTATTTACATCGATTACTACAGTAATATCTTTTGGTTATGGTGCTTATTTAGTTTATAACGGGCAACTTTCAGTTGGGGATATAGTCGCTTACCAAATGTATTTAGCGATGTTAGTCTGGCCGATTATTTCGATTGGTGAATTAACAAACGTCCTTCGTCAAGGGAATGCCTCCATGGAACGAGTGGAGTTTTTGCTTTCTACAAAAGATGATATGGAAAAAGATGGTAGTCACACAGTAGAAAAAACAGGGAATGTTGTGATGGAAGACTTTAATTTCCAGTATCCTTCGAGTACAACTAGGAATTTAAAAAACCTCCAGTTTACGGTGCCCAAAGGGAAACTTGTGGGAATCGTTGGAAAAACAGGGGCTGGAAAAACCACTCTGCTTCGCCAATTATTAAGACAATATCCGCTTGGAGAGGGTATGGTTGAATATAATAATCGATCGTTATTGGATTATCAAAGGAAAGAGTTTCAGGGCTTAATTGGTTATGTTCCACAAGATCATATTTTATTTTCACGAAGTGTACGCGAAAATATTTTATTTGGAAAACCCGAAGCTTCTGAAGAAGAAATAGTAGACAGTATTCGCATTGCTTCCTTTGAAGAAGACTTGAAACATATGGAAGAAGGAATCGACACCTTAGTTGGAGAAAAAGGCGTGTCGATTTCTGGAGGACAAAAACAACGAATTTCTTTAGCTCGAGCGATAATTAAAGACCCGGAAATTTTGATTTTGGATGATTCGTTGTCAGCCGTAGACGCAAAAACTGAACAAAATATTATTCAAAACATTCAACAAAATCGTGCAGATAAAACAACAATTATATCGACTCACCGATTATCTGCAATCAAAGAAGCCGATGAGATTGTTGTTTTAGAAGATGGTGAAATTGTTGAGAGAGGTACCCATGAAGAATTGATGAATGAACAAGGTTGGTACTATGAACAATATATTCGTCAAGAATTGAGAGAAGGTGACGAAGAATGAATACAGTAAAACAGCTCTTATCCTATATGAAATTTGAAAAGTGGAAATTCTTATTAGGTTTTGCTTTTCTAATTGTAGCGGTTGTTTCAGATTTAGCAGCTCCCTTAATGGCTCAACGAGTAATTGATGAAGTCATCACTCCGGCAGCTGCCGATGGGAATTTTTATACGGAAATATTAATTCAGTTACTTGTTTTATATATGGTGTTAATGATTGTAACGAGTATCTTACGGTTTATGAGTTACCTCGTTTTGACAAAGGCGGCAAATGGGATTGTTAAACGAATTCGTGATGAGGCCTACCGTCATTTACAAAAATTACCTATTCATTATTTTGACAATTTACCAGCGGGAAAAGTAGTTTCACGGATTACGAACGATACGGAAGTATTACGCCAACAGTTTTACGTTACAACAATTAGTAATGTCTTATTAAATGCTATTTATTTAGTTGGTACTTACATTGCGATTGCACGTTTGCATACAGGTTTAGGTTTATCTTATTTAGTTTTAATTCCATTGATGATTGTATGGTACAAATTTTATAGTAAACGCGCGAGCGCACTCAGTCGTAAAGAACGGGAATTAAACAGTGATATTAATGCCAAAATCAATGAGTCTGTTCAAGGAATGTCTATTATTCAAGCCTTTCAGCAAGAAGAAAAAATACAAACAGAATTTAAAGCGATTAATAATGAATGGTTTGAGACGGAAAGAAAATATGTCTTACTTGATTCAGCAGCTCAGTTTACACTGGGAGCTTTATTAAGACATGTAGCTCTCTTACTTTTAGCCGTTTATTTTGCGACTCGCTATTTGAATGGTGTCCTGGGTGTTTCCGTTGGGATGATTTATGTATTTGTGGACTATACCACTAGAATTTTTAACCCGATTCAAGGAATTATTCAACAAATGTCTTTTGTTCAACAAGCTATTGCGGCAGGTGAACGGGTTTTTGAATTAAAAAATACCCCTTCGGAAATGGATAAAGCAAGTGAATTACAGATTTCTAAAGGGGAAGTTGCTTTTAAACATGTTGATTTTGGATACAAAGAAGGGCAAAAAGTTTTAAAAAATATTCATTTCACAGCCCAACCAGGTGAAACAGTGGCGTTAGTTGGTCATACTGGGTCGGGCAAGAGTTCGATTATGAATTTACTTTTTCGCTTTTACGATCCAGATGCGGGACAAATCTTAATCGATGGGCAAGATACCAAGCAGTTTTCAAGACAAAGTGTGCGGTCGGAAATGGGAATTGTATTACAAGATCCTTTTTTATTTACAGGAACATTGTTGTCAAATATAACATTCGATGACCCCACGATACAGCGCGAAAAAGCAGAAGCGGCTTTGATTGAAGTAGGTGGCAAAAAGCTTCTTTCACAACTTGAAAAAGGATTGGATGAACCCATTGTAGAAAAGGGTGGCACGTTAAGTTCGGGTCAGCGCCAACTCATCTCCTTTGCACGAGCATTAGCTTTTGATCCTCGTATCTTAATCCTGGACGAAGCCACGTCTTCGATAGATACCGAGACAGAGGAAATTATTCAACAAGCGATGGAGGTGTTGAAAGAAGGGCGAACGACCTTTATTATTGCCCATCGTCTTTCAACGATTCAGCACGCCGACAAAATTTTAGTTTTAGAGGATGGTGAAATTTTAGAAGAAGGCAATCACGAAACACTTCTAGAACAAGACGGCGTCTATGCTGAAATGTATCGCCTGCAGAAGAGAGATTAATTTAAATCAGGATTTCATTAAAAGATGAAGTCCTGATTTTTAAGTTTATTGGGCTTAGTAAATTAAATAGTGTAAAAAAGTGTGCTCGCGGTTTTGAAAATCAATGATGCAATCAGTAAATGCAGTTTTCGGATTCGAAATCGAAACATGAATTAATTTAGCTTAAAAACAGATTTGAAATAGGATTATAAACCTAAAAATGCTTTCTACTGGTTGCGAAATTCAATGATGCAACCAGTAGAAGCTATTTTTTTGTTAAATGAAAAATAAACTCTCGAATCAAAACACGAGACTCTGACTTGTTTTAAAAAGTTTTTTCCATTTTTTAAAAATAGTTTCGTGGATTTTGGAAAAAATGGGGAATATATAGTATAGGGGGAAAATATAGAGGAGGGATTGGTTGGAGAATATAAAAGAGATTTTTGAAGAACACGCATTAAAAGTGGTGTTAGTTCTACTAAGTATTATTCTGTTACTTGGCGGTGTTTTTATTTGGAGTGCCATACAACCGAATATCAGAGAAGAAGCACCGGGAATGGATTTACATGAAGGACTAATGGCAGAAGGTGAAGGAGAAGAGATCGGGCTAGAGCTAGAGCCTGATCTTGTCATAGAAAATCAGAGATCGGAAGAAATTATTGTAGACGTGAAAGGAGCGGTAGTCACACCCGGCGTCTATACAGTGGAATCAAATAATCGGGTAATCGATGCGATTGAAAGGGCTGGAGGATTTATAGAAGAAGCCGATCAAAATGCGGTTAACTTAGCAAAAGTAGTGGAAGATCAGATGGTTATTTATATACCGAAAGTCGGAGAAGAAGTTCAAAACGCTGATTTAAATCAAGCATCTGTTGAACCAGTTGCTGAAGAAAAAACAGAGTCACTTGTCCATATTAACCTAGATGGAAAAGATGCCTTGATGACTTTGAATGGGATTGGTAGTTCAAAAGCGGATAGTATTCTAAACTATCGGGAAGAGAATGGTTTTTTTCAAACGATTGAAGAAATAAAAAATGTCTCAGGTATTGGAGACGCAACATTTGAAAATTTAAAGGACAGTATCACTGTTTCCCCCTAAGAAAAGAACCCGTAGGAAATTGCGATAACCAGCAGGCTCTAGTATAATTTGAATAATTATTTAATAAAATTATTTCTGGAGGCGTTCATTATGGAAAACAGAATCCCGTGGGACCAATATTTTATGTCACAAAGTTTATTATTGTCTACAAGAAGTACTTGTTCACGTTTAGCAGTAGGAGCAACGATGGTGCGCGATCGACGTGTTATTTCAGGTGGGTACAACGGGTCAGTGAGCGGCGATGTTCATTGTATTGATGTGGGTTGTTATGTTGTGGATGGACATTGCATTCGGACAGTGCATGCCGAAGTGAATGCGATTATTCAATGTGCAAAATTTGGTGTACCAACAGAAGGTGCAGATATTTATGTTTCACATTTCCCATGTCTACAATGTACAAAAACCATTATCCAATCCGGAATATCAAACCTTTATTATTTACACGAATATCGAAACAGTGAATATGCAAAAGAATTACTGGAGCATGCGGGGATTAAGATCATCCAAGTCGAAATGCCAGATGATTTCTTTGCTCAAATTCACGAAGGTTTTTCAAAATAAAATAAAAGAGTGGTGCGGATGACAGAAAGACTTTGGATTTTTCCAGCATTATTATGCGTATTTATATCATTAGCTTTTTCAGAGGGGCTCAATGCCCTGGGGTTTGTTTTATGTATGCTATGGTTCATCCGCATTTTATTTTTAAAGCACAAAGGCTTATCGATTTTATCACTTGGCATTGGCGCCATTTTTGCGATGACTTTATTTGCTCAACTTTCTATCAATCAGACAAATTTGAATGCTGATGAAAATAAATTGATTTTCTATCCAAAAGCTACTTCGATTAAAATTAACGGCGATCAACTGCGAATGGAGGGTAAGGTCTATTCTGACGAAAAAGAAGAAAACCTTATCTTAACGTATTATTTTAAAACGAAAGAAGAAAAAGAGGCTTGGCAAAAAAATCCACCCATTGACTATTTGGCCATATCCGGTGAACTCGCCGAGCCGGCTGAGCATTCAAATTTTTATCAATTCAATTACCGTAAGTACCTAAAACGAAACAATATCCATTGGCAATTTAAAGCGGAAACTATTGAACCAACGATCAGTAGCAACCTAAAGAAACCTCGTTTTCATTTGATTGAAACGATGCGGTACCAAATCTTTCAATATATCAATCGTGTATTTACTCAAAAAATAGGCAGTTACCTCCGCCTCTTATTTTTTGCGGATAAGCGCGAATTTTCTGAAGAAGCCTTGCAACAATACCGTGCTATTGGTGTAATCCATTTATTTAGTATTTCAGGGTTTCATATTTCTTATTTGGCACGCCTGCTTCGCAAATGGCTGCTTCGACTAGGCATCACCCATGAGTATACGAATTTGCTGCTTATCATTTTATTGCCCCTATATGGTCTACTTGCTGGTTTTGGCGTAAGTGTCTTTCGAGCTGTGTGTCAAAATGTATTAATCACCCTTGGGAAAGTAAACAATAAACCAATCGATACAATAGACGCTTGGTCTTTAACGATGCTAATCGCTTTATTTCTAAATCCATACATTATCTTTCAAATCGCGTTTCAACTGAGCTATTTATTAAGTGGGCTTTTCATTTTACTGGGCAAGCAAAAGTGGATAAGTAAACTACATCCAATATCATCTTCCATACTCTTATCCTGTTTAAGCTTTGTAGGAAGTATACCCATTCTAACTTACCATTTTTTTGAAGTGTCATGGGTTACAATCGGGGCGAATTTATTATTTATCCCGTTCTTTACTTACGTCTTCTTTCCATCTTTATTGGCACTTTTTTTCTGTTCATTTATTTTTTCTTCAACTCCATTTTTTATGGGGTTACAGAACAGTTTTACGCTACTTATTGACTTAGTAGAGCAACCTTTAACAACGCTTAATCAAACATTTGACTTTTCTTTAGTTACTGGACGCTTACCTAAACTCGTCTTTTTGCTTCTTATTCTCGCTGTATTCACGATAATTAAGCGAGTTGAAAGCAGAAAACGTTTATCTTTTATTTCACTAGTGAGTCTTGGATTTAGTTTGTTTTACTACCAAATTACACCTGTCGGTTATGTCCTGATGCTGGATGTGGGGCAGGGAGAAGCGATTGTCGTGAGGGACCCAAAGAGTAAAAAAATCACGCTGATTGACACAGGTGGCCAAGTGCAGTGGGGAGAAAAAGAAGAGTGGCAGATCAGAGAACAACCTTTTTCCATTGGTAAAGATGTGGTAGTTCCCGCAGTGAAAGCTTTTGGGGTATCTGAAATTGACCGGTTGTATCTAACTCATGCGGATGTTGATCACTCTGGTGAAATTAAAACGATTGGAGAGCAGATAGAAATAAAAGAAGTTGCTGGAAGCTTTGAAACACTAACAGATTCATTCGTACTAAAACAACTTGAAGCATTAACTGAAACAAAAGCTTTATTTATTGAAACTTCGCAGGCGATTGATCTCCCAACTCAACAATCGGTTGTGATATTACCTATGGATGAAAGTGAAAGTAAAAATAACCAGTCACTTGTTTTATATGTTACTATAGGAGAAGATATTTGGTTGCTAACAGGTGATATTGAAAAAGAAGCGGAACAACAACTGATTCGAAATTATCCGAATTTAAAAGCAAATTATTTAAAAGTTGCGCATCATGGAAGCCAAACGTCATCTACAGAAGAATTTATCCAGCAGATCCAACCGAAAGAAGCGTGGATTTCAGCTGGAAAAAACAATACATATGGCCATCCGAATAAAGAAGTTTTAGAGCGGCTAGAGGAATATGGGGTTCATGTTTATACAACAAAAGAACAAGGGGCCTTAATCAAACGATATATCAGACTACCGCTTTTTAACACCTGGCAAACAGATTTTAAATCAGTACATAGAAATTAGGAGAACACTTTATGCAAAAAATTCAAAATGAAATAGAAAATATAAAAAAAGGGAACTTTCAACCTGTTTATTTAGTGTTGGGAGAGGAACGGTATTTTCTTGAACAGATTCGGGAAAATTTAATTGAACATGCCTTGGACGAAGAGTCTATGGATTTAAATTTCTCAACCTTTGATATGGAGGAACAATCGATAAGTGATGCTTTATTTGAGGCGGCTTCCTTTCCTTTCTTTGGAGAAAGAAGATTGGTCTTTGTTCAAAATCCATTCTTTCTAACAGGACAAAAAGTTAAAGGAGCGCCTGAACATAATTTAGAAGAACTTGAAGAATACATTCAAAGCCCTCCTGATTTTTCTATTCTAGTTCTCTTTGCACCTTATGAAAAACTAGATCGTCGGAAAAAAATTACTAAACTGCTAGAAAAAAGTGTCCAAGTGATTGATGTATCTTCCCCAAGACCAAATGAAGCAAGCAACTATATTCACAGTCTAGTAGCCGCAAGAGGGTATCAATTTGCGGATGGAGCGTTTCAGCTATTCACTGAACAAACAGACGGTAACTTAACCAGTATGATGCATGAATTGGACAAATTATTTTTATACCATGCAGAAGATAAACTCATTACAAGAGAATCTATCCAGCAATTGGTTCCTAAAACATTAGAGCAGAATGTTTTTGAGCTCAATACATTAGTTTTGAATCATCAAGTAGAAAAAGCAATCGAAACCTATCAGGACTTACTTATACAAAAAGAAGAACCAATTAAAATTAATGCCTTGATGCTTTCCCAGTTTCGCTTACTTCTTCAAGTAAAAATACTCCAACAGCAAGGCTACCAACAAGGGGATATGGCGTCTGTTTTAAAAGTTCATCCGTACCGAGTGAAGTTGGCTCTTCAGACGGTTAGACGATATAGTCAACAATTACTTTCAGACGCATTAAATGATTTAATTGAAGGCGATTATAAGATGAAAACGGGGCAAATTGATCAAGAACTTCAAGTGGAATTGTTTATTATGCGGTTTGCCCAGCAAAGTAAAGTGCGAGTTTAATCGCTTAATATCTGGATTATTTTAGATAAAGATTGCATTTTATTAAAAAGTTTTGTATACTTGAACATGTTAAAAAAATGTTCGAGCTTTTAAATAGTCTCACAGCAAACATTTAAACTTAATTTATAAAAAGGAGCATGTATAAATGGCAACTTCAGCACAAGCAAAAAAACGTGTACGTCAAAATGACGCAATTCGATCACGTCAAAAAGGTCAAGCAACAGCTTTCCGTACTGCTGTTCAAAAAGCAGAAAACGCTGTAAGCGACAACGCAGAGAACTCTGAATCATTAATCAATGATGCAGTTCAAGCGATTGACAAAGCAGTAAGCAAAGGTTTAATCCACCCAAACAAAGCTGCTCGTAAAAAATCACGTTTAATGAAAAAAGCAAACAACTAATTCATTAATAATATAATAATTAAGCTCACTTGGTGTCGACTCTTTCGAAGAAACACTTAGGGGGCTTTTTTGTTCTTAACATGCTATATTTAACTAAGCATATTTAGAGAAAGGAAATGGGTATGGAAGAAGCAAAATTTAAATTAGTTTCCGATTATGAACCAAGTGGAGACCAACCCGAAGCCATTCGTCAGCTTGTGGAAGGCATTCAAGCTGGAGAAAAGGAAATGACCTTGCTTGGAGCCACTGGTACGGGAAAAACTTTTACAATGTCTAACGTAATTGCCCAGGTCAACAAACCAACCCTTGTTATGGCGCATAATAAAACATTAGCCGGACAACTCTATTCAGAATTTAAAGAATTTTTTCCTGACAACGCAGTGGAGTACTTTGTAAGCTACTATGATTATTACCAACCCGAAGCGTATGTCCCATCATCGGATACTTTTATTGAAAAGGATGCGAGTATTAATGATGAGATTGATAAGCTTCGACACTCAGCAACAAGCTCTTTAGTTGAACGAAGAGATACAATTGTTGTCTCTTCTGTTTCCTGTATTTACGGACTTGTAAACCCAGAAGATTATAAGAAAAATGTGAAGTCTTTACGGATAGGGACAGAGATGAGTCGTGAAGAATTATTGCAGATGCTTGTTGAGATGCAATTTGAGCGAAACGACATTGATTTTCAACGCGGACGCTTCCGTGTGCGAGGAGATAGTGTAGAAATTTTCCTCCCGTCTCGAGCAGAAACGACCATTCGTGTGGAGTTTTTTGGCGATGAGATTGACCGCATTCGTGAGATTGATGCCTTGACAGGTGAAATTTTAGCCGACTTAAAATATGTCGCTATCTTCCCAGCGACCCACTTTATTTCGTCTACTGAACAAACCAACAGTGCGATAAAATCCATACGTGCTGAGCTTGAAGTACAACTTGAAAAGTTAAGAAAAGAAAATAAATTACTTGAAGCCCAACGTTTAGAGCAAAGAACGAACTATGATATGGAGATGCTTCAAGAAATGGGGTATGTCTCAGGTATTGAGAACTACTCAAGGCATATGGATGGCCGCCAGCCAGGAGAAGCACCTTATACGTTACTTGATTTCTTTCCAGATGATTCTCTTTTTATTATTGATGAGTCACATATGACGATGCCTCAAATTCGTGGGATGTATAAAGGAGACCGGTCAAGGAAAGAAATGCTAGTGGAACATGGTTTCCGTCTACCAAGTGCATTGGATAACCGTCCACTTACGCTTGAAGAATTTCAAGAGCGAGTGCCTCAAATTAACTATATCTCTGCCACACCAGCAGATTACGAAAGAGAACGTTCAACCCGTATTGTTGAACAAATTATTCGTCCTACTGGTCTTTTAGATCCAATCGTTGAAGTTCGTCCAATTGAAGGCCAAATTGATGATTTAATTAGTGAAATCAATCTACGGATTGAAAAAAATGAACGAGTCTTTATTACAACACTGACAAAGAAAATGTCGGAAGATTTAACCGACTACTTTAAAGAAATTGGAATTAAAGTGGCATACTTGCATAGTGATGTAAAAACATTAGAGCGAACCGAAATTATTCGTGATTTGCGGATGGGTGAGTACGATGTGTTAATCGGAATCAACTTACTACGAGAAGGTTTAGATGTCCCAGAAGTTTCGCTTGTTACTATATTAGATGCGGATAAAGAAGGATTTTTACGAAATGAAACCTCGTTGATTCAGACAATTGGACGGGCTGCACGTAATGAGAACGGAAAAGTAATCATGTACGCGGACCGAATGACTCGATCAATGTCTGTTGCGATTGACGAAACTGAAAGACGTCGAGCTGTGCAAGAGGAGTACAATGAGAAACATGGTATTACACCAACAACCATTCGAAAAGGTGTTCGCGATCTCATTAGTATTTCCGAAATTGTCGATGATATGGCTGGTGATTTCTCAATCGAGAATATCAGCAAGTTATCACGTGATGAGAAACGTGAACTGATTGAAACCCTTGAACTTGAAATGCGTCATGCTGCGAAAGAATTAGAGTTCGAAAAAGCAGCTAATCTTCGAGATATTATGTTGGAAATCCAAGCTGGAAAGTAAGAATATTTTAGTGAACTTTTAGTTAAAGCACTTGATTATTTCAGCTAGTTCTAGTATTCTTTATAAAGTGTTTAGGAAACTGAACGCTAAGACCATTACTTGGATAAATGAATCACCAACATTATCTCGGTAATTGGATTCAAAAAACAAGAGAGGTGAACAACATGGCAATTACACAAGAAAAGAAAGACCAAGTTATTTCTGAATTCGCACGTCACGAAGGAGATACAGGTTCTCCAGAAGTTCAAATTGCTTTGCTAACTGCAGAGATTACTAACTTGAACGACCATATGCACGAGCATACAGGAGATTACCATTCTCAACGTGGATTAATGAAAAAAATCGGTCACCGTCGTAATTTACTTGCTTACTTACGTAAAAAAGACATTACACGTTACCGTGATTTAATTCAAAAATTAGGTTTACGTCGTTAATTCGGTGTAAAATAATGGGTTTAAAGCGGGATTCTCATGAATCTCGCTTTCTTTTTAGAGAAAATAAAAGCGATTTACATTTCAGAATCAGGAAGGCTATTACTACTAATCAAATGCGAGCATTTAAATAGATTAAATGTTGTCATTTGTTTAGTAGTCCTCTTCCTGTTTCAAAAAGAGATAGGAGTAAAAAAATGTCAGAGAAAAAAGTTTATAAAACAATGTTAGCTGGGCGTGAAATTGTCGTTGAAATTGGCGAAATGGCTAAACAAGCTTCAGGTGCAGCACTAGTTCGTTATGGCGATACTGTGGTATTATCTACAGCAGTAGGAGATGAAAAACCCTCTCACTTACCATTCTTCCCATTAACTGTAAACTACGAAGAAAAAATGTATTCAGTAGGTAAAGTTCCAGGTGGCTTTATTAAACGTGAAGGACGTCCCTCAGAAAACGCAACTTTAACTGCGCGTTTAATTGACCGTCCAATTCGTCCAATGTTCCCTGAAGGTTACCGTAACGAAACGCAACTTGTAAATACAGTATTGTCTGTCGATCCGGATAACTCACCAGAGATGACAGCAATGTTTGGGTCAAGTTTAGCTTTAGGTATTTCTAAAGTACCATTTGCAGGACCAATTGCAGGAGTGAATGTCGGTCGAGTGAATGGTGAGCTTATTTTAAACCCGACGGAAGAGCAAGACGATCAATCAGATATTCACTTAACTGTTGCTGGTACAAAACAAGCTATCAATATGGTTGAAAGTGGAGCAAATCAAGTATCTGAAGAGGATATGCTTGAAGCATTACTATTTGGTCATGAAGCAATTAAAACACTTTGTGAATTCCAAGAAGAGATTATTGCTGAAATTGGCGAAGAGAAAATGGAAGTTGAACTTATCTTACCAGAAGAAGCATTAAGTAATGAAATTTATGAAACATACAATGACCGTATGAAAGATGCTATCCAAATTTATGACAAGCAAGAACGTGCGGAAGCAACGCAAGCATTAAAAGATGCGATTATTGAATATTATGAAGCGAAATATGCAGACTCAGATATTGCTTCTGAAGATTTAGAAAAACTTCTCAAAGATGTGAAAGAAGTCGCTAATAATTTAGAAAAAGATGAAGTTCGTCGTTTAATCACGGAAGAAAAAATTCGTCCAGATGGTCGTGGACCTCAAGAAGTTCGCCCATTAGATTCTCAAATCGGTTTCTTACCACGTGTTCACGGTTCAGGTTTATTCACTCGTGGACAAACACAAGCATTATCTGTAACGACATTAGCACCACTTAATGAATACCAAGTCATTGATGGATTAAGTAGTGAAGATAAACGTCGTTTTATTCACCATTACAACTTCCCACCTTTCTCAGTAGGTGAGACAGGACGTATGTTTGGTCCTGGTCGTCGTGAAATTGGACACGGTGCTTTAGGTGAACGAGCGTTAGAGCCGGTTATTCCTAACGAAGAAGATTTCCCATACATGATCCGTGTGGTTTCAGAAGTTTTAGAATCAAATGGTTCATCTTCTCAAGCAAGTATCTGTGGCTCAACCCTTTCATTAATGGATGCAGGTGTTCCAATTAAAGCGCCAGTTGGTGGTATCGCTATGGGAATGGTTATGGATGAAAATGATAACTATACAATCCTTTCAGATATCCAAGGACTTGAGGATGCTTTAGGTGACATGGACTTTAAAGTAGCAGGAACGCGTGAAGGAATCACTGCTTTACAAATGGATATTAAAGTTCAAGGCATTACAACGGATATTTTACGTGAAGCCCTTGAAAATGGTAAAGTTGCTCGAATGACTATTTTAGATAACATGGAAGCAGCAATTGCTGAACCACGTGCTGAATTAAGTGCGTACGCTCCGAAAATTGATTCACTTGAAATCAACCCAGATAAAATTAAAGTCGTTATCGGTAAAGGTGGAGAAACCATTAACAAGATTATCGATGAAACGGGTGTTAAAATTGACATCAACGATGAAGGTTTAGTTGCCATTTACGGCGAAGATGCTGAAATGATGGCTCGCGCTCGTGAAATTATCGAAGAATTAACTGCCGAAGTAGAAGTAGGTAAAATCTACAATGGTACAGTTAAGCGTGTTGAAAACTATGGTGCTTTCGTAGAAGTGATTAAAGGACAAGAAGGTTTATGTCATGTTTCTGAACTTTCAGATAAATTTGTTAAAAATACAGAAGACATTGTTTCTGTAGGAGACAAACTAGAAGTCAAAGTCTTAGAAATTGACAACCGTGGTCGTCTAAACTTGTCACACAAAGCAGTTTTAGAAGCAAACAAAGATAATGAATAATTAATGAATTTTTAAAAATCGAATCAAGAAGACTCCAACTTCCTGTGTCATCGGGAGTTGGAGTTTTTAAATTCTAGCCTAAAATAATAAAACGAGACAATTATTAGAAAGCAAAAGAAATTTATAGTGATTAACTGGTTTAACCCGGCTGTATTTTTAAAATACAGCATAGTTGTATTCGATTACATTGAAAAGACAACGATTTTGTGATTAAACTGATTTCATTAATGCATTCGAATGTGCTATACTGAAAACTAGTATAATGTACGTAATTTAGAAATATAGAAGGTGATATTGTTTGAGTAATATAAAAATAATTCCTCTCGGGGGTGTCCGAGAAACTGCAAGAAATATGTTTGTTATTGAATTAGAAGATTCAATTTTTATTTTAGATTGTGGTCTTGCATATCCAGAAGGACAACTTTATGGAATAGATGCAGTCATTCCTGACTTCACATATTTAGAGGACAAAAAAGATAAAATAGCCGGTGTGTTTTTAACACACGGACACGATGATGCCATTGGGGCTTTGCCTTATTTCTTAGATAAGTTTAAAGTGCCAGTATTTGGTTCGGAATTAACCATTGAGTTAGCCAAATGGAGTGTTGAAGAAACAGGTTTAAATGTCTCAACCGACGATTTCCATATTGTAGATGAGGAAGTGGAAATTGATTTTGGTGGAACGATCGTTCGCTTCTTCCGTACGACACATACCATTCCAGACGCTATGGGGATTTCAGTGAAAACAGATGAAGGGAATATTGTTTATACTGGAAACTTTAAATTCGACCAAACAGCATTAGGAGACTACAAAACGGATGTTCACCAAATTAGTGAAATCGGTCGAGAAGGTGTTCTTGCTTTATTAAGTGATTCAATGGAAGCGGAAAGTATTTCAGAAAATGTTCCAGAGTCTGAAATTCAACAAGAAGTTTTAGAAACATTCCAAGGAACGCAAAATCGAATCATTGTAGTAGCTGTCGCAAGTAACTTGCAACGGATCCAACAAGTGTTGAATGCTGCGAGTCGATTCAATCGAAAAGTATTTGTGACTGGAACTAAAGTTGGTAAAATCATTGAGATTGCTTTAGAGCTCAAAAAGTTATACTTAATTGATGAAGAGATCTTTGTTTCAATTGATGAATTAGATAAGTATGAGGATAATCAAATTGTAATCTTAGAAACGGGGAATACGGGTGATCCGATCTCGTCTCTAGATAATATGGCGAGTGGGACGCATGAACAAGTGAATATTCAAGATGGAGACTTGGTTTATATCTTGACAAGTCCATCTTCTTCAGTAGAAGTTGCGGCGGCTAAGACGGAAAATAAAGTGTACCGTGCCGGTGGGAAAGTTAAAGCAGTGACAGATAACTTAAAAGCATCTGGACATGGAACACCGAAAGATTTGCAATGGATGCTTAACTTATTAGATCCAGAGTACTTTATACCCGTTCAAGGTGAGTACCGAATGTTAGCTGCTCATGGAGATTTAGCACATCAAACAGGAATTCCTTATCGAAACATCTTTATTTTAAGTAATGGGGATGTTGTAGAATATAAAGAGGAGCAAATGCGTCAAACAGGTCAAGTACCTGCAGAAAACACGCTTGTTGATGGAATTGGAATTGGTGACGTAGGAAATATTGTTCTACGCGATCGTAAAATTCTTTCAGATGACGGAATATTCGTTGCTGTTTGTACAATTAACCGTCAGAAAAAACAATTGGTTTCTGGTCCTTATACAGTTACACGAGGCTTTGTTTTTGCGAAAGAAAGTCAAGATTTAATTGAACAAGGAAATAAGATTGTTGAAAATGTTGTAAAAGAAACCATTCAAGATAAAAATTTCGAATGGAGTACATTAAAATCAAATGTACGAGATGAGTTAGGATCGTTCTTGTTTAAAGAGACAAAAAGACGACCAATTATTCTACCAGTTATAATGGAGGTCAATCAAAGACGAAGATAATTGACTGATGATTAAAGTATTAGGTCCCTTTTCTGGGTAAGAGAAGGGACTATTTTCTTATAGTGACTGGAATTACTCTATAGTTAAAGTGAGTTGAATGTGATGAATTATTTTTGGATAATATTTTCGGGATTTATTTTAGTTAATACAATTTTATCTATTGTGACTGTTTTTTCAGATCGCAATCGTGATATTGCGACTATCTGGGCTTGGCTACTTGTATTGATTTTATTTCCTGGGTTTGGACTTATTATTTATATATTTTTAGGACGAAAAATTTCAAAAGAAGATATTTTTAATATACGTGAACAAAAAAAAGTTGGTTTACCGCAATACCTAGAAATGCAAGAAGAGTTAAAACGGGAACAAATAATGGCGATGAAACCGCTGGACTTTAATGATTCTAAAAATAACCGCTATGAAATATCAAAGCTTTTGATGCATGTCGATCAACCCCCTATAGCGTTTAATAATTCGGTGGAAATTTTTGTTGAGGGCCATAAAAAATTTGATCGTTTGATTGAAGACATAAAAAATGCGAAGCATCATGTGCATATTCTCTATTATATCTTTCGAGGAGATAAACTGGGGAGAAGAATTGTAGAAGCTTTGGAAGAACGAGCAAAAAATGGTGTAGAAGTGAAGGTATTATATGATCCGGTAGGCGCACGGGATTTAAAATCTTCGCTCTTTAAAAAATTGGAAGAATATGGTGGCCAAACAGAAGGTTCATTTGGGTCGAAATTTCATCTCTTAAATATTCGTTTGAATTATCGTAATCACCGAAAAATAGCTGTAATTGATGGAGAAATAGGTTATACAGGTGGCTTCAATGTTGGGGATGATTATTTGGGTGAATATGAAAAAATGGGATATTGGCGAGATACACATTTAAGAATTGAAGGAGATGCAGTGCATCAATTGCAAGCGAGATTTATTAATGATTGGAACGCCTCGCATAAAGAAAGTCTCATCACATATAGTGCGGAGTACTTTCCTTTGATTTCTCCTAAAGGCAACAAAGATATACAAATAGTTTCGAGCGGTCCAGATACAGAAGATGAAGCGATTAAAAAAGGCTTCATTAAAATGATTAGTCTGGCGAAGGAATCGATTTACATTCAAACACCTTACTTTATACCAGATGAGGCTTTGAAAGAATCGATTGAAATAGCTGTTTTATCAGGTGTAAAAGTGAAACTAATGATTCCAAATAAACCCGACCATCCTTTTGTATATCAAGCCACGTTAAGCTATGCAGAAGAATTAATAAATATGGGTGGAGAAGTCTATATTTACGACAAAGGTTTTTTACATGCAAAAACGATTCTGATCGACAATGAAATACTCTCTGTAGGAACAGCAAATTTTGATATCCGAAGTTTTCGATTAAATTTTGAGGTAAATGCTTTTGTTTATGATAGAGAATTAGCACTCGAGCATATTGGCTACTTTGAACAAGATGTTAAAGATTCTTATCCGTTAACACACCATGAAATCCAAAAATACTCATTATGGGATCGATTTAAACAACAGTTTAGTCGTTTATTATCGCCTATTTTATAAAAGATAGAATTAAAAAGCTCAAGATGTATTCGACATATCATTCGAATCATCTTGAGCTTTTATTATTGAAAATGACGCTTACGCTAGACGTAAATGTCTTATAAGTTGTGGCTGCACCAAATGGATCATTTGATTATCTACGGGTGTCAGGATAATTTGGCTTGATCGAGGTGAGAAAGCCATAGTTCCTTGTATTTCTTCAATTTGCTGATTATGAAAGGATGGTTGTAATTGAATAATAACTTCATTGTTTTTTCGAACGGCTTGTTTAACATAGTGTATAATTTGTTCAATGGGCATCTGCGGGAAAATTTCAAAACTTGGACGACTGCGGGTTACCATATAACTATTTTTTAAAGTAGTCAGAAAATCATTGTTAAGTTCCGGTACTCTTTGCATATTTACATCCTCCGAACATTTGTTTGTGTTACCATTATACCGAACGCACATTCGCTTGTCAATTTTAAATTTAAAATGTTTACCATTCTCCTTCATGGGAACGATCAAAGAAAAAGAGAAAGCTTTTTGCTTAAATTATGAGTTTTCTGTGAATATCTAGAAAAAAGCCTTTAATTATGCTATTCTTATTAAGTAAAGAAGTCACAAATTTAAAAAGTAAGTAAAATTTAATTATGGTTATAGGACATAGTTTCTAAGCCTTCCCTTTATAATTCGTTTATTAAAGGAGACTTATATACTATGTCTTTTTTTTAGGAAGAGGTGAATAGGATGTCTAGAGAAGCGATAGAGCACGTTACAGCTGCAGAACATACAGTTGCTCAAATTAGACAAGAGGCGAACGAAAAAATACGTCAAATTGAAACTAAAAGAGATAAGCAAATTAAAGAGATTAATGAAAATCTTGATGCTGAAATTCAATCGTTTAAACTAAGTGAACGTTTGCGCTATGAAGAGGGTTTAGAAAAATTAATTCATAAGAATAAAGAAAATGTGCAACAAATGGCACAAGACTATAAAGAAAATTATTTAGAAAAACAAAAGGAAATATCTGAACACATTGTAAAGGAGGTACTGAAACGTTATGGCAATTAGCGAAATGAAAAAAATGACATTACTAGCAGAAATGGAACATTTAAAAGCAGTAATGATTTCTCTACAAAGTAATCAAGCCGTAGAAATTATTCCTACAAATTCAGATATTCAACGACAATTATTAAATGAGTATTTTGAAGTGGATGCAGAAGCTGAAGATAGTTTTATAGATCCTGAAATATTTGAGATTAAATCCAGGGAAAATGAAATTAATCACTTAACTAGCCAGTTAGACGATTTAGAGGAATCCATTTCGTTTATGGAAAGTATTTTACCAAGTGCTGGATTTTTAGAAAAACTCAACCAAGAAAAAGATACGTATACTTTAAATGAGTTAGAAGAGTATATGGAAGATAAAGATATTCATTCATTTATTCGAGAGTCACAAAATCTTGAAAAACAGTTGGATAAATTGAATCAACATAAAGAAGAGTTGAAAGAGAAAGAAGCCTTTTTAAATCGCTGGCGATCACTTGAATTCAATCCAAAGGAAACCAATGATTTTCAACTTACAGAAGTGATTGTAGGGGCTATTATATCGGAGCGTAATGATGAATTACAAGAGGCACTTAGTCACTTTAATGAAGTCTATATGAAAGTGATACACTATTCAGATAAAGAAACAATTTATTTAATCATCGTTTCTGAAAAAGAAGCACATGACGTTGAACAAACGTTAATTCGTCATCGATTTGAACGGTTAAACTATCCCTATGAGCAACTCCCAGTAGATGAATTGAAAGTGGTAAGAGAAGATTTAAAAGCTGTTCGAAAAGAAATCGCCCGTTTTGAAGATGAACCAGAACACGGGAAAGAGTTGCTGAAAAATCTCAAGTTATCGGAAGAATATCTTTATAATGTGCGTGAGAGACTTAAAGCTAGTGAGGATATTTTAACGAGTGAGCATCTTTTTATTTTAACCGGTTGGATTGAAGAAAAGATGTTGGATGAACAATTATCGAATCTCAAAGCACAAGTTGGTCAGGAGAACATTTATCACTTTATCGATGATGTAAAAGAATCTGAACTTGATGATGTTCCGACAAAATACAACAATAATAAGACAACAAGTGCTTTTGAGAATGTCGTTTCGATGTATAGCACACCCAAGTATGATGAAATGGACCCGACACCTTTTGTTCAACCATTCTCCATTTTATTCTTTGGAATGATGACTGCTGATGCAGGTTATGGACTTTTAGGGCTGATTGCGGTATTTATTGCTTTGAAGTTTTTAAATGTTTCAGGGGCTCTTCGTAAAAATTTAGAATTCTTCGGTCAATTAATGATCGGTACAACTTTAGCTGGACTATTCTTTGGAAGTTTCTTTGGCTTTGAACTTCCTTTCCAAATCATGTCCTTTAACACGCAACTATTAGAAATCATGGTTCTTTCAATCGGTATAGGATTGATTCATTTACTTCTAGGATTGTTCTTAAACACTCGAATCAATAACCGCCGCGGGGATTATGCGACAAGTTATACAGATGGGTATTCATGGATGCTAGTACTCCTTAGCGGAATTGCTCTCGCATTGAATGCCTTTTTCGGTGGACCAGCCATAGTGAATGCAATGAGTCTTGGAATTATTCTTTTAAGTCTTGTTGGAGTAGTGGTCGTAAGTGGGATAGCTGCTGAGAATACATTAGGTGGAATAGGGCAAGGGTTATTTGGATTATTTGATGTCACAAGCTATATAGGAGATATCATCAGTTATACACGTTTAACAGCATTAGGAGTAGCCAGTGCAAATATTGGAATGGCATTTAACTTAATTATTGGTCTTTTACCAGTACCTTTGCGTTTTACAGTTGGAATACTGATTTTCATAGGTTTACATTTATTTAATATGTTCATTGCTATGATTAGTGGTTATGTTCATACCCTACGATTAAATTACGTTGAATTCTTTGGTAAATTTTATAATGGAGGCGGTCGTGAGTTTCAACCGATTCCAATGTTACAAAAACACATTATTATGAAAAATAATTAGTTTCATAAAACGAAGGTACATATTTAATAGGAGGATTATTCATAATGGAAAATTTTGCATATTTATTTGGGGAACAAAGTGGAATGGTTTGGGCAGCATTTGGAGCTGCATTAGCTTTGATGGTTCCGGGAATTGGTTCAGCAATTGGTTCTGCGGATGCTGGTGAAGCAGCTGCTGCATTGTCTACTGAAGAGCCGGAAAAGTTTGGTCAAGCATTAATTTTACAAACATTGCCAGCTTCTCAAGGATTATATGGGTTTGTTATTGGACTATTAATTATTTTAGAAATTGAATCAGGCATGTCTGTATCGGATGGTCTGTATTACGTAATGGCAGCTTTGCCAATTACTGTTGCAGGTTATCCTTCAGCTCGAGGACAAGGGCGTGTAGCGGTAGCTTCTTTCCAGATTTTAGCTAAACAGCCTGAGAATGTAACACAAGGTTTAATTTACGGAATCATGGTTGAAATGTTTGCTGTATTAGCGTTTGTAGGGTCACTACTGCTTATTCTTTTCAAGTAATAGAAGAATAAAGTTGATACTACCGATAAAGGAGGAGTAAAAGTGGCTGAATTAAAGTTATTAATCGAACGCTTATCTGAACGAGAGAAAATGGCGATTCGAAGTGAAATAGCTCAAGCTGAGCAACGAGCAGAGATGGCTGTGTTGAAAGCGGAAGAAGAAGCTGAAAAGAAGTTAATAGAAGAAAAAGAAAAAATAACCAATCAATTGAATAATGAATTCGATATGAAAAAGAATACTCAAGATGTATCCTATCGAAATGCAATTTTACGTGAGAAACAACAAGTGATTCAACAAGCCTTTAAAGATGCATCGAAAGAGTTAAATAATATCTCTGAAAATGAGTTTATGAAAATTGTAATGACTGCCTTGAGTCATGTAGATGTCACTCAAACAGTAAAGCTTTTTGTGGGTGAGCACACAAATCATTTACTTGATCGGGAAGGACTTAATTCAGAGTTGCCTTGGAACCATCACGTAGATATTATTGATGAGCCTGTCAAAAATAAAGCAGGTGTTCTTGTCCGTCAAGACAATATCGACTACAATTATTTCTTTGACGAATTGATTTTTGAAAATCGCCCCGAATTACTTAAATATGTAACAAGTCAACTATTTGAAGAATAAAAAGGAGGATTTAAATGGCTAAGATTAAACGACAATACGGTTCAAGTAATGTTCTTATCCGTGTTTACGAAAAAAGCCTCCTTTCGCTTGATTACTTTGAAAGAATCTTAACAGCCGAGCACACAGATGAAGTTTTACAAATTCTTAAAGAGACAAATTATGATAAGTTTATTGAGCAGATGAAAGAGAGCGACTTTGAGAACATGCTAACTCATGCTCTAGAAGAAACTTTCGAACAAGTATATGAAGTTTCACCGAATGTGAAAGTGAATGAATATATTTCCTTACGCTATACGTATCATAATTTGAAATTGATGATCAAGGAGCAGCTTACCGGTGATGATTTAAATCACTTGTATTTCAATTTTACGCCTTATGATTTTTCTACGATTGATTATGCAGTCAGTTCTGGTGAAAGTAATCGAATGCCAGCCCCTTATGTAGAGAGTATTCGTGAAGCAAAAGAAGCTTATGAACAATCCCATGATTTGTATGCGATTGATGTCATTATGGATCGTCGCTTCCATACACATTTAGGTCTCTTAGCACTTGAAATTGGTGATGAGGATTTAATTAAAATCACAAAGAATTTTACGGATTATCGAAATCTAATCATCTTAGTTCGAGCTAAAAATCAAAATCGTACGAGAAACTTTTTAAATGCTGTTTTATCTAGTTCCGGCTCAATAGCTAAAAAGGACCTTATGGAACTCAGTGAACAAAGTATTTCCGATATTATCCAATTTTACTACTCAACTCATCTTGATAATATTGTGCGTGAAGCAAGTGATGATAAGAATGAATTCATATCTACCATGGAGTTAGAAGCGATTATTGACGATCAGATAATGGAAAATATGCAAAAAGGTAAGAGAATAGCTACAGGTCCTTTACCTATTATTGCTTATGTTCATGCGAAAGAAACGGAAATAAAGAATCTACGAATTATTCTTTACGGAAAAGATTTAAAATTAAGTGAAGCAGAAATAAGAGAAAGGATGCGATTAAATTATGTCACATAAGATTGGTGTAATTGGTGATCGTAATTCTGTTCTTATCTACCGAATGTTAGGTTTCGACGTATTCTTTACTTCTAAATCGACTGAAGCAAGTCAAAAGATTGATGAATTAGCGACAAAAAATTATGGTGTAATTTATGTCACTGAACAAATTGCAGAAGATATTTCTGAAACAATAAAAAAATATGATGATAAAGTACTCCCTGCCATCATTTTGATCCCTGACCATACAGGTTCACGAGGTATTGGTAAACGTCGTGTGCAAGAAAACGTTGAAAAAGCAGTGGGTCAAGATATCTTATAGGAGGTTAAAAATTTGAAAAACGGAACAATAGTTAGTGTGTCTGGTCCTCTTGTGACCGCGAGTGGTATGGAGGATGCGAATACACAAGATATTTGCCGAGTAGGTGAATTAGGTCTACTTGGTGAAGTGATTGAAATGCGTGGTGATGTTGCTTCGATTCAAGTATATGAAGAGACATCAATGATTGGTCCAGGTGAAGTAGTTGAAGTTACAGGTGAGCCACTATCCGTAGAATTAGGACCTGGAATTATGGCTCAAATGTTTGATGGAATCCAACGACCGCTGCAATCCTTTGTTGACCAAACAAATAGTAGTTATTTAGGACGTGGCGTAGAGGTTGATCCATTAGACCGTGAAAAAATATGGGAATTTACTCCGAAAGTTGAAGTGGGCGATGAAGTGTCTGCAGGTGATATTATCGGAGTGGTTCCAGAAACAGAAGTCATTGAACATCGAATTATGGTTCCAGTAGGTGTGAGTGGAACAGTTCAATCAATAGAAGCAGGTTCCTTTACATTAGACGAAACAATTTACGTGCTTGAAACAGAAACAGGGACACAAGAATTTACAATGATTCAAAAATGGCCGGTTCGTCAAGGTCGTCCTTATCAAAATAAAATCAATCCTACAGAACCACTGATTACTGGACAACGAGTTATCGACACATTATTCCCAGTAGCCAAAGGTGGAACGGCCGCCATCCCTGGTCCGTTTGGAGCGGGTAAAACGGTTGTTCAGCAGCAAATTGCCAAATGGGCAGACGTTGATATTGTAGTCTATATTGGTTGTGGTGAGCGTGGGAATGAGATGACAGAAGTTATTAACGATTTCCCAGAGTTAATTGATCCAAGTACGGGTAGTTCAATTATGGAGCGCACAATTCTTATTGCGAACACTTCAAATATGCCGGTTGCAGCACGAGAAGCCTCTGTATATACAGGAATTACGATTGCGGAATACTTTAGAGATATGGGGTATTCTGTAGCAGTTATGGCCGATTCAACCTCTCGTTGGGCAGAAGCCCTTCGTGAAATATCAGGTCGTTTAGAAGAAATGCCTGGAGATGAAGGATATCCAGCTTATTTAGGAAGTCGTTTAGCAGAATATTATGAACGAGCTGGACGTGTTAATACGTTAGGTAGTGATGAACGCGAAGGAAGTATCACAGCAATTGGAGCAGTTTCGCCTCCAGGTGGAGATACATCTGAGCCGGTTACACAAAATACACAACGAGTCGTGAAAGTATTTTGGGGCTTAGATGCGTCACTATCAAGAAGACGTCACTTCCCAGCGATTAACTGGTTAGATTCTTATACGCTTTATTCATCCACAATTAATGAAACAATCGGGAATCGTTTAGGAATCGATTGGGATGATTTAGTTACGCGTTCAAAATTGCTCTTACAGGATGAAGGCGAACTACAAGAAATTGTTCAACTAGTAGGTGTGGAGTCGCTATCCGATACAGACCGAATTAAATTACTTGTTGCACGTATGATTCGAATCGACTTCTTACAACAAAACGCTTTTGATGATGTCGATACGTATACATCATTTGAAAAACAAAAAGATATGTTACAGACAATGATTACATTCTTAGATGAGTCAAATAAAGCACTCGGTTTAGGGGCTTATTATGATGAAATTGTTGAAGGTTCAAAAGAAGTGCGAGAACGAATGAGTCGGATGAAATTTGTCCCTGAAGA
>DAIOTF010000003.1:0-23913 GCA_036752165.1 Atopostipes sp. | reverse complement strand
ATGATTGGTCGAACATTTGACGGTATGGGTCGTGTATATGATGGAGGTCCAGAGTTAATTCCTGAAAAGTCTCTTGATATAAATGGTGAGGCAATAAACCCAATTTCACGAGAATATCCTGATGAGTTTATTCAAACAGGAATCTCGACAATTGACCATTTAAATACATTAGTTCGTGGACAAAAACTACCTGTTTTCTCAGGTTCTGGTTTACCACATAATGATTTAGCCGTGCAAATTGCACGTCAAGCTGCAGTAAGAGGGACGGAAGACAACTTTGCGATCGTGTTTGCAGCTATTGGGATTACACATGATGAAGCAGAATTTTTCTTAGATGATTTTAGAAAAACAGGTTCGATTGATCGTTCGGTTGTCTTTATTAATTTAGCGGATGACCCAGCGATTGAACGGATTGCTACGCCGAAAATGGCATTAACGACTGCTGAATATTTAGCGTTTGAAAAAAATATGCATGTGCTTGTTATTATGACTGACATGACGAACTATGCGAATGCCTTACGTGAAGTATCAGCGGCTAGACGAGAAGTTCCAGGACGTGGGGGTTATCCAGGGTATCTTTATACAGACTTAGCGGGTTTATACGAACGAGCAGGTCGTCTAGATGGCGTTGAAGGGTCTGTAACTCAGATTCCTATATTAACGATGCCTGAAGATGATATCACGCATCCGATTCCAGACTTAACCGGTTATATTACGGAAGGTCAAATCATTTTATCCCGTGAATTATACAATCAAGGCTTACAGCCGCCTGTTAATGTATTGCCGTCCTTATCACGTCTGAAAGATGATGGGATTGGCGAAGGGAAAACACGTGAAGACCACGCAGCTACGATGAACCAGATGTTTGCGGCTTATGCAGAAGGTATTGAAGCCAAAGAGTTGTCTGTCGTATTGGGTGAAGCGGCTTTAACGGAAAACGATAAAAAATATGTAGAATTTACGAATCGATTTGAAAATGAATATGTCGATCAAGGAAACTATACAAATCGTACAATCGAAGAGTCCTTAGAATTAGGTTGGGAACTTTTAAGTATCTTACCAAGAGAAGACTTGACGCGTATCCGTGGCGAAATGCTCGACAAGTATCTACCTAAGGGAGGATGATACAATGGCCAGATTAAACGTGAATCCAACGCGAATGGAATTAACTCGTCTGAAGGAACGTTTGAATTTAGCCTCACGAGGGCATAGCTTATTAAAAGATAAGCAAGATGAATTAATGCGACAATTTATTGCATTGATTCGAAAGAATAATGAGTTGCGTAATGAAGTGGAAGAGAAAATCGAATCAGGAATGGAGTCCTATTCCATTGCAAGTGCGCTTTTACATGATAACTTCTTAGGTGAAGTGATGACGACCCCATCGCAAAGCGTTACTTTAAATATTGATCAAGAAAATATCATGAATATTCGAGTGCCGCAAATGAATTTCAACTATGAGGATACGCCAGATGATGTCAGTGAGATACATTATGGTTATTTAAATTCAAATGGTGAATTAGATTCAGCGATTGAACAAATGTTAGACGTCATGCCACGCATGCTAGAGCTCGCTGAAACTGAAAAAAGATGTCAATTAATGGCAGATGAAATTGAAAAGACACGGCGTCGTGTAAATGCCTTAGAATATAAAACCATTCCGGATTTGGAAGAAACTATTTATTTTATTGAAATGAAGTTAGAAGAAAGCGAACGTGCTGAAATTACTCGTTTGATAAAAGTAAAAGACATGGGACAATAAAGATACAACTAGCGGATGATTAGACATTAATCGAAGCTAGTTTTGTTTTTGATTAGATATGCCTATCTCACTTGTTTTCTTCTCATTTTCAAAACTTTGTGCTACAATAGAAACACTAATTTATTTTTTATAAATACTATTTAAAAACTCTTTTTATGTGCTAGAAATGTGTTATTATATAAAGAAGATATTTTTTTAGTATTCATGTATCATAGTAGTAGAAGGGAAATGAAAATGGGGGAGCAAGGATTATTAATTGTCCTTTCTGGTCCGTCTGGGGTCGGAAAAGGAACTGTAAGAAAACACCTTTTCGAGCATTATAATAATGATTTTGACTTTTCTATTTCAATGACGACACGTGAAAAACGTGAAGGTGAAGTAGAAGGGGTTGACTACTTTTTTAGAACGAATGAACAATTCGAAGAATATATTAAAGAAGGTAAGCTTCTAGAATATGCCAATTATGTTGGCAATTATTATGGAACGCCCATCGATTATGTGCGAGAAACAATGAATCGTGGGAAAGATGTATTCTTAGAAATCGAAGTTCAAGGGGCATTAAAAGTTAAAAAGAGAATGCCTGAAGGAATCTTTATTTTTCTATCACCACCTGATTTAGATGAACTAAAACAACGAATCGAAAATAGGGGAACTGACGCACCAGATGTCATTAATCAACGAATGGAAAAAGCCCGTGAAGAATTAGGACTTATTAAATATTATGATTATGTTGTTGAGAATGATTCTGTCGATGCTGCAGCCCGTAAAATTCGTAGTATTATTGAAAGCGAACATTTAAAAGTTGAACGAAATATTGAACGTTACACAGAAATTATTGAGGAGATGAAATAAATGTTAATATATCCATCGATCGACCGTTTATTAGATCAAATCGACTCAAAGTACTCATTAGCGACTTTATCTGCTAAACGAGCCCATGATTTTGAAGAACCTGAAACAATGTCGACACCCAAACAATTGGAAGAATATAAATCAATTTCAAATGTAGGAAAAGCTCTTGAAGAAATTGCTTCTGGAGACTTGGTCATTGACCCTGAAAGTATTCCTAGCGACAACTCATAATTAAATTAAAATTGCTCAAAGACAGTCTTGAATTTTTATAGGCTGTCTTTTTCTTTTGTGTTATAAAATGAAAAGACCGGATTAAATCTCGGGGAATTTTAGCAGAATGCCTTTGTTTTTGGTAAAATAGAAGAAATGATTTTAGAAGAGGACGGAAAATATAAATGTTAGAAAATAAAAATATTGCACTCTATGTAACGGGTGGTATTGCTATTTACAAAGCGGTTGATTTAATGCGTGATTTTATTAAACGAGGCGCAAAAGTTCGCGTAGCGATGACAGAATCGGCTACAGAATTTGTGACACCGTTAACCTTTCAAATTTTAAGTCAACATGAAGTTCATATAGATACGTTTAGTGAAAAAACACCAGGTCATGTAGCCCATGTAGATTTAGCGGATTGGTCTGATTTAGCTGTCGTAGCACCAGCAACGGCCAACACAATTGCCAAAATGGCGAATGGAATGGCGGATAATTTCGTAACATCTTCCTTGTTGGCTACAGATGCACCCATTTTTATAGTCGCTGCCATGAATACGGATATGTATCAGAATTCTATTACACAAGAAAATATTCAAAGATTAGTTAATCGAGGAATATATGTTGTTGAGCCGGATACAGGATTTTTAGCTGAAGGATACGAAGGAAAAGGTCGTTATCCGGAAAACACACGTATTATCGATGAGCTTGAACAATACCTTGTCCAAAATGAAGAGTTCTTACCACTAAGAGGTTATAAAGTGCTGGTATCTGCTGGTGGAACAAAAGAACGTATTGACCCTGTACGCTATATTACAAACGATTCATCTGGAAAAATGGGTCATGCGATTGCTGAGTCCGCCTATAAGTTAGGTGCAGAAGTTACCCTTGTAACGGCCAGCCAATTACCAGCTTCGAGTGCTATTCATAAGATTCCGGTAGAATCGGCTAAAGAAATGTACCATGCCATTGATGACCATTTTGAAGAAACAGATATTTTGATCATGTCAGCAGCTGTTTCCGATTACGGAGTTGCAGAAGTTTCGGATTCAAAAATGAAAAAGGATGGTCAATCGGATGACTTACGGATTGATTTAGTTGAGAACCCAGATATTCTAAAAACAATGGGGGAGAAAAAGAGTAAGCAATTCTTAGTTGGCTTTGCTGCTGAAACGGATCATTTAGAAGAGTACGCGAAAAAGAAACTTGTAGAGAAAAATTTAGATTTAATTGTAGCGAATGAAGTCGGTAGAGACGACCGTGGATTCAACGTAGATGACAATGCAGTAACTATTTTCTCTAACGAACACCATAAAGTACATGTGCCGAAAACGTCTAAGAAGAATATTGCAAATATTTTAATGGCGAAAATTATTTCAGAACTAGGTATCGATAATTAATAGTAAGAAGTTCAATAGAAAGAAGGAAAATACGTGCCAAAAGTTGCCGAAGTTATTGTAGATGTTCCTACACTTCAAACAAATAATCCTTATGAGTTTTTAATTCCCAATCATTTACAACGGGATATAAAAGTGGGAATGCGCGTGGTTGTTCCTTTTGGACAAGGAAATCGTCGAATATTAGGCTTTATTACGAAACTCAAAGAAGAACAAAGTTTCCAAGGTGAGTTAAAAAATATAAGTAACATAATGGATTTAGAGCCCGTTTTAAATGAAGAATTAATTGATTTGGGCGAATGGATGGCCGAAACCACTTACAGTTTTCGAATCAGTTGCTATCAAACCATGTTGCCTGCGGTTTTACGAGCAAGTTATAAAAAGGTTGTTAAACTAGCAGATGATATTCACGAGGAAGTGTTATTTGATATCTTTCGCGGGAAGAATTGGATGAGCTGGGAAGAAGTCGAAGAACGTGGGTTAGAAAGTACGATGCTTCGCTTGAAAAGCGAAGACAAAGTTCTCGTGAATTACCTTGTTGATGATAAGGTAACGAAAAAAACAAAACGAATTGTTCAAACGAATCGCTCCCCTGAAGAATTAGAAAAAGAATTAGAATCAGTGGCGAAAAATGCACATAGACAGATTGACTTTATTAAAATCCTCATGCAATTACCAAAAGATGAATCGATTGATATGAAGGTTTTAAAAGAAAATTATGGCATTACGAGCGCTGTCGTGAACCGTGGGGTAGAAAAAGAATGGTGTCGGATTGAAGAAGTAGAACTGTATCGCGATCCTTACAAAGACTCAGATATAAAAAACACTGCCCCATTAAAATTAAATACAGAACAACAAGCAGCTTTTGATGCGATTAACCATTCAATCGAGCAAGAAAATCATGATGTATTTTTACTTCAAGGAATTACAGGTAGTGGAAAAACTGAAGTTTACTTACAAACAATTGCTGAGGTATTAGAAAAAGGAGAAGGGGCTTTAGTATTAGTCCCCGAGATTGCACTTACACCCCAAATGGTCCACCGTTTTAAAGGAAGATTTGGAGATCAAGTAGCTGTTCTTCATAGTGGTTTATCGACAGGAGAAAAATACGATGAATGGCGTCGAATTGAAAATGGAGAAGCCAATGTTGTTGTAGGGGCACGTTCGAGTGTGTTTGCACCGATAAAAAAATTAGGGATTATAGTCATCGATGAAGAACACGAGACCACGTATAAACAATCGGAAGCACCGCGTTACCACGCCCGGGATGTTGCCATTTGGCGAGGAGAACGGCATAATTGTCCGGTAGTATTAGGAAGTGCTACGCCTTCTTTAGAATCGCGAGCTAGGGCCTCAAAAGATATCTATCAATTACTTTACTTGAATGAACGTGTGAATAATCGACCATTACCAGCAGTTAAAATTATAGATATGCGCGAAGAAATGCGCGCAGGAAATGCGACGATTTTTTCTACTCCTTTAAAAGAAGCAATCAAAGATCGATTAGCAAAAGGAGAACAAGCGGTATTAATGTTGAATCGTAGGGGTTATTCTTCTTTTGTTATGTGCCGAGATTGTGGATTTGTTTTACAATGTCCAAACTGTGATATTTCACAAACTTTACATATGGACACTCACACAATGCGGTGTCATTATTGTGGCCATGAGGAAGGAATTCCTAAAATTTGTCCGACTTGTCAAAGTCATCGTATCCGTTATTTTGGAACAGGAACGCAAAAAGTAGAAGAAGAACTACAAGAACTTTTCCCTGAAGCACGAATTTTACGTATGGATGTTGACACGACTCGTCGAAAAGGATCGCATGAAAAAATACTTCAAAAGTTTGGAAATAAGGAAGCGGATATTTTACTTGGAACCCAAATGATTGCGAAGGGATTAGATTTTTCGAATGTGACTTTTGTAGGGGTTTTAAATGCCGATACGGCTTTAGGTTTGCCCGATTTTAGGTCAGCTGAGAAGACGTTTCAGTTGCTGACCCAAGTAAGTGGAAGAGCTGGTCGAGGAGAAATTAAGGGAGATGTAGTGATTCAAACTTACAACCCTGAGCACTATTCTATTCGCTTTGCTCAAGAACATGCCTATGAGGAATTTTATTACCATGAGATGAAGTATCGTCACTTGAGTGATTATAGTCCTTACTACTTTCTAACCAGTATCCAAGTAAGTCATGAAAATGAAGTGACAGCAGCAAAAGAGATTCAAAAAATAGCAGAGTTTCTTAAACCTTCGTTAAGTCAAAAAGCAATTATCTTAGGGCCAACCCCACGGTTTGTTGCTCGAACACATAATAAATATCATTTTCAATTAATTATTAAGTATAAAAATGAAGCACGTTTAAATGAACGATTACATGAACTATTGAATAATACTCAAAAAGAACAAACCAAGGGGTTGTTAATTCGTATAGATCCGCAACCTACTCAATTTTTATAGTATATAAAATTAAAGGAGTCTTAATTTATGAATAAAGTTATCTTTATGGGAACGCCTGAATTTTCCGTTCCCATTTTGCAAGCCCTGATTGAAGATGAAACGATTGATGTAATTGGTGTGGTATCACAACCTGATCGAAAGGTAGGCAGAAAGCAAGTGCTTACTCCGCCTCCTGTCAAGCAGTTAGCGATTGAACACGACATCCCGGTATTCCAACCTGAAAAGCTATCGGGTTCAGAAGAAATGCAAAAATTAATCGAGATGGAAGCCGATTTAATTGTAACGGCTGCGTATGGGCAATTTGTACCCACGAAATTATTAAATGCCCCAAAACATCGAGCAGTAAACGTCCATGCTTCACTATTACCTAAATATCGTGGAGCAGCACCTATTCATTATGCTGTTTTAAACGGAGATGAAAAGACGGGCGTTACCATTATGTATATGGAAAAAGTGATGGATGCGGGAGATATTATTTCTCAGCGTGAGATTCCAATAACAGACGAAGACGATACAGGAAAGTTGTTTGAAAAATTAAGTCTATTGGGTCGCGATTTATTGATGGATACTTTACCAAGCATTTTTGCGGGTGAAAATGAGTCGATTAAGCAAAACGAAGAGCAAGTGACTTTTTCGCCAATGATTTCAAGAGAACAAGAACAAATTGATTGGACGAAAACAGCACGTCAAATCTTTAACCATATCCGGGCTTTACGTCCTGCACCAGGAGCTTATACTTTACTAGATGGTGAACGTTTTAAAATTTGGGATTCCGTTGAAGCGGATGTAACAACGACAAAAGCTCCAGGAACAATTCATGCGCTTGATAAAAATAGCTTACAAGTAGCTTGTGGCGAAGGTACCGTTCTGGCCTTGAAAGAAGTCCAACCAGCCGGTAAAAAACGTTTGGCGATTGAAAATTATCTGGCGGGTACAGATTTAAAAGAAGGTGACGAGTTTGGCGAGTAGAAAAAATATAAAGTCGACGAGCCGCTATTTAGCTGTTAGCATCTTAGAAGAAATAGAGATGGAAGAAGCCTTTAGTAATTTACTTTTACGTAAAGTCATTGATAACAGTAATTTACAGAGAGAGGAAATCAATCTTTTAACAGAGCTTGTTTATGGTGTTTTGCAAAGAAAAATGACTTTGGATTACCAGCTAGCACCTTTTTTAAAGAAGCAAAAGAAGCTTGACAATTGGGTGAAACAACTTTTACGATTATCCCTTTATCAAATGAATTATCTAGATCGTGTGCCAGATCATGCGATTGTTAATGAAGCGGCGAATATTGCACATGCTAGAGGACATCGAGGGATTGTAGGTTTAGTAAATGGCGTTTTGCGAAATATTCAAAGAAAAGGACTTCGTGACTTTGAAGAAATTAAAAAAGTGAATAAAAAGATTTCTATCCAGTATAGTTTACCTGTCTGGTTAGTGAATGAATTTATCGAAGAGTTAGGAGTAGAAGAAACTAAAAAATTGGCAGCCTCTTTAATTGAACGTCCAAAACTCAGTTTACGTGTTAATTTAAAGAAAATTTCTAGAGTAGAAGTGATTGAAGAATTAACAAAAGAAGGGTATGAAGTTGAAGAAAGTAAAATTTCGCCTTTTGGGCTTATATCTCTAAATGGCGTCCCAGCTGAAACTCGATTATTCAAAGAAGGTTTTTTAGCTATTCAAGATGAAAGCTCCATGTTAGTAGCACCTACATTGAATGTAGCACCTTCTCATTTTGTACTCGATGCTTGTGCAGCTCCTGGTGGAAAGACCATGCATATTGCTTCTAATTACTTGGATGAAGAGCAAGATGGAAAAATTGTAGCATTAGATATTCATCAACATAAAATTGAACTGATTAAAGGTGCTGCGAAACGTCAAGGAGTAGATAAGCTAGTAGAAGCAATCCAACTAGACGCGCGTAAAGTTTCTTCAAAATACCAAGAGGGGACGTTTGACCGAGTATTAGTTGATGCACCATGTTCAGGTTTAGGATTAATGCGTCGCCGTCCTGAAATACGATACACGAAAACGAAAAAAGACATTAAAAGTCTGCAAAAATTACAACTTGAAATCTTAAATGAAGCAAGTAAAACTTTAAAATCAGGTGGTGAGCTTGTTTACTCAACCTGTACGATTACAAAATTAGAAAATCAAGAAGTAGTCGATCAGTTTTTAAAAAATCACCCAAATTTTAGTCAACAAACTGTTCACTTTGAAAATGAACGATTGGTTGCGGATGAAACAGGCTCAATCACTATTTATCCACATCAATTTGATACAGATGGATTTTTTATAGCACGCTTAAAAAAAGATTAAAACTGTTTACTGTTACAGTCCGCAGGTCTTGTATTTTTGAGCAAATTGTATCATACTTGACGTTGGTTAAACGCAAATCGTAACGAGGTGCATATATGAATTATAGTATAAAAACAAATCAAGGAAAAAGAAAAAATAACCAAGATTTCACAGGGACATTTTTTAACCAAAATGATGTCTTGTTAGCTATATTATGTGATGGTTTAGGTGGGCATCAAGCGGGGGATATTGCTAGTGAAATGGCTGT
Organism: Atopostipes sp.; assembly: GCA_036752165.1. Taxonomy (GTDB): domain Bacteria; phylum Bacillota; class Bacilli; order Lactobacillales; family Carnobacteriaceae_A; genus Atopostipes. Next base: position 14,674 of record DAIOTF010000003.1, on the reverse strand, counting down.
TTCTCAAATTGGGAATGCGTGGAAACAGACGACTTTTACTGGCACGGATCTTTACATGATTCAAAGATGGTTACAAGATAAAATAAATGAAGAAAATACAAGAATAGCGGAAGCTGCGAGTACATATGCAGATTTAGAAGGTATGGGTACAACATTAGTAGCTGCTGCTCTTTTGGATCGTTATATTATTTTTGCAAATATTGGTGACAGTCGTGCTTATGTATTTAAAGACGATCGTGTCCGTTTAGTCACAGAAGATCACTCCTTTGTTTCAGAATTAAAACGAAAGGGTGGTTTGACGGAAGCTGAAGCAGAAAATCATCTCATAAAACATGCTTTAACACGTTCACTTGGAGTTACAGGTCCTGTAGACATTGATTTCTTCCGAGAAGAAAGAAAAATGGTAGATTATGTCATGCTTAATTCAGATGGTCTTTCTAATGTTGTAAGCACTGATGTCATGCTTGAAATTTTCAAACAGGATTACCCGATTGAAACTAAAGCAGATCATTTGATTGAAGCTGCCTTAAATAATGATGCTTCGGATAATGTAACTGTTAATATTATCCAGGTTAATCATAAAAATGTTCAGCAAGTAGGTGAGAATAAATGAATAGAGGCGAAAGAATAAGTGGTCGCTACAAAATTATAAATAAAATAGGTTCTGGTGGGATGGCAAATGTTTATCTTGCAGAAGATTTAATTTTAGAACGACAAGTAGCGGTAAAAATGCTTAGTTTGGACTTTCATGGGGATGAAAGCAGTTATCGCCGTTTTCAAAGAGAAGCTCTATCTACTACTGAACTAACTCATCCAAATATTGTAAATATATACGATGTAGGGGAAGGGAACCATCCTTATATTGTAATGGAGTACGTGGATGGTTTAGATTTAAAAGAATATATTATAGAAAATCATCCGGTACCTTACAAAAAAGTTATAAACATCATGGATCAAGTTTTAAGTGGGATAGACTATGCCCATTCTAGAGGGGTTATTCACAGAGATATCAAACCTCATAACATTCTTATTGATCATGAAGAGAACGTAAAAATAACTGATTTCGGAATAGCGATTGCTATTTCTTCAAATTCGATTACACAAACCAATTCATTGTTAGGGTCCGTTCAGTATATTTCGCCTGAACAAGCGAGAGGAAATATGGTAACCAAACAATCGGATATTTATTCTTTAGGAATTGTATTGTATGAGTTATTAACTGGCCATGTACCTTTTGATGGAGAATCCGCCGTTTCAATTGCTTTGAAACATTTCCAAACACCTATTCCATCTCTAAAAGAATTTGATTCTCGAATTCCACAGCCTTTAGAGAATGTGGTCTTAAAAGCAACAGCTAAAGAACCACAACAAAGATATGAATCGGTATCTGCCATGCGTGATGATTTACTGACAGCTTTAGACCCAAGTAGACGAGATGAACCAGTGTTTGTTCCTTTAGATATAAGTAATGAAGACACTTTAGTGTTAGACGATACGGTATCAGAATTAGCAAATACAATTCAATTACAATCTTCAGCCGAAACAATCGTAAATGAAACGAATGAACCGGTAAAAAATGAGGTTCCAAAGAAAAAAAGGAACCGAATGTGGTTATTTTTAGTGCCTATTGTATTGCTAATAATATCTTTTCTAGTTTGGCTTGGCCAATCACCAGACGAAGTTCAAGTTCCGGAAGAGTTAGTTGGCATGACATATGATGATGCAGTTGAACTATTAAGTGAATATTCCTTATCTTTAGGAGAAACAATTGAAGAATATAATGCGGATGTGGATGAAGGTGTAGTCTTTCGAACAAACCCTGATACTGGATCAACTGTACGAGAAGGCGCTGAAATTGACTTAACAGTTAGTCTAGGTGAAAAAGAATATACCATTGAAGATTATGTTGGAGAGAACTTTGAAGAAGTTCGTGCCAAATTAAGTGAATTAGGTTTTACAGTAGAAAGACAAGAAGAAACCCATGAATCTATTCAAGAAGGACGAATAACCGCGCAAGATATTGATCCGGGTGAGCAAGTATTAATTAGTGAAACAACGATTGTTTTAACAGTAAGTACAGGACGCACACCGATTGAATTAATTGATTTTTCAGGGCTAACACGGGATGAAGTAAATAATTATGTCAATCAATACAATTTGAATTTAACAACATCTGTGGAGCCATCCGATACGATACCGGCAGATCAAGTGATTTCTCAAGACCCTGCACCGGGTAGCGAGTTATTCGCAGGCGATCGGATTTCAGTTGTTTTCTCTTCCGGGCCTGAAGAAGAAGAGGAAGAAGTTTTTGTGGTGGGCGATTATGTCGGTGAAAATTATGAAGAAATTCGAGCCAGATTAAGTGACCTTGGGTTCAACGTACAATCTGAAGAAGAACCGCATGAATCTATCCCAGAAGGAGATATTATCGAACAAAATATTAATGCAAATGAAGAAGTTCAAATTAATAACACGACCATTATTTTTAAAGTAAGTACAGGGCGTCCTTCTATTGAACTGCTTGATTTTGCAGGCCATACAGAGACTTCTGTTAGTCAATATGTAGATACACATAATTTAAATTTAACTATTTCTAATCAAGCGTCAGATACTATACCTGAAGGCCAAGTGATATCACAAAATCCAGCGCCTGGTACTGAAGTGTTCGTGGGTGATCGAATTTCGATTGTATTTTCGACAGGACCGGCGGAAGAATAAAGAAAGGGGCAATGTTTTTGCAAGAAGGCCAAATTACAAAAGCACTTAGTGGTTTTTACTATATAACAGATGAGGAAAATATCACGTACCAAACACGAGGACGTGGCGTATTCCGTAAAGATGGTGTCACACCATTAGTGGGGGATTATGTTGTTTTTAAGAGTGAGACTTTAGAAGAAGGAACCTTACTCGAAGTTAAACCGCGTAAAAATGAATTAAGACGTCCTCCTATTGCAAATGTAGATACGGGTGTCGTTGTAACATCCGTTATGCAACCAGATTTCTCTCCTCAATTGCTTGATCGGTTTTTAGTGATGTTAGAGTATAAAGATATTGATCCAATCATTTATCTGACTAAAATTGATTTAGCGGATGCAAAGCAAAAAGAGAATCTCGCTTACTACGAAGAGGTCTATACAAAAATAGGCTATCCTTTTGTTGCTTTAAATGTAAATGAGGTAGAGAATTTAAAAGAAGTATTCGCTGATAAGTACAAAAAATATTTTCAAGACAAGTTAATTGTTTTTATTGGTCAGTCAGGAGCGGGAAAATCTACTTTATTGAATCATTTGAATCCAGAATTTGCGATTAAGACGGCTGAAACGTCAAAATCACTTGGTCGTGGGAAGCATACGACTCGTCATTCGGAGTTATTTCCTTTATTGGGCGGCCGTTTTGCGGATACACCAGGATTTAGTGCTTTTCAATTTGAAGAAATCGAGCCGGTGGAGCTCTCCTCATGCTTCCCTGAAATGCATGCGATTAGCGCACAATGTAAATTCAGAGGTTGTGTGCATCAAAATGAACCAAAGTGTGCAGTAAAAGAGGCGGTAGAAGCTGGAGAGATTGCTTCTATTCGCTATGAAAATTATTTACAGATTTTATCGGAGATTCAAGAACGTAAACCAAAATATTGATACGATAATATAAATATATATAGAAGGTAGTGGATATAAATGGGTAAAATTGCACCTTCCATTTTAAGTGCAGATATTTCTAAGTTAGGTGAAGATATTCAAATGCTAGACAAGGGTGGGGCAGATTGGATTCATATTGATGTTATGGATGGACATTTTGTTCCGAATTTAACTTTCGGTCCAAACGTTGTAGCAGCAGCCAAAAATTATACTGACTTACCACTTGATGTTCATTTAATGGTTGAAGAACCAGAAAAAATGATTAATGGTTTTGCAGAAGCTGGAGCCACTGGAATATCGATTCATGCTGAGGCAACAAAAAATATTCATCAAGTCATGCAACACATTAAATCATTAAATGTTCAAGCGGGTGTTGTTATTAACCCTGGAACTGCAGTTTCATTTATAGAACCTGTCTTATCGATTGTTGATATGGTCTTAGTAATGACAGTTAATCCAGGTTTTGGTGGGCAGTCTTTTATTCCAGAGACGCTCAAGAAGATTGAAAAGCTTGATGCCTATCGTAAAGAAAATGATTTATCCTACCTTATTCAAGTGGATGGCGGAGTTAATGAGGAGACCATTCAATTATGTCATGAAGCAGGAGCAGATGTATTTGTAGCAGGCTCAAATGTATTCGGAGCAAAATCGCCTGCAGATCAAATTCAAAAATTAAAACGTTTGGTGAATTAAATGAACACTATTCACATCATTTTAGGTGCTCCAAAGCAAGAAGAGATTAAACCATTAATGGAAGACAAAGGATTAGTCATCGGTGTAGATCGTGGCAGTATTTATGCATTTGAAGAAGACATCAAAGTCGATATAGCTTTAGGGGATTTTGATTCAATGTCTATCAAAGAAAAAAAGCTACTTACTCGTAATGTAAGTAAGATACGAAACTATCCAGCAGATAAAGACGATACGGACACAGAAATTGCTCTTTTATATGTGCTAGAAAATTATCCTGAAGCAAAGATTTTGATTTATAATTGGTATGGTGGAAGAATCGATCATTTATATAGTCTGTTCATGTTGGTCCTTCAGAAACGGTTTCAACCACTTGTACCAAAAATAAGGTTTATTTCTGAAAAAAACCATCTGTCTTTTTATTTACCAGGCGAGCATATAATAAATAAAATAGGAAAGATGAACTATCTGTCTTATATATTACTAACCAAAGTTAAAAATCTCACTTTAAAAGATGTAAAGTATGTATTAAGTGAAGAAAATTTTGAGCAGCCACAAGCTCTTATAAGTAATGAATTCCTTTCAGAACAAGCTCGTTTTAGTTTTTCCAAAGGAATTATAGGTGTCATTCAAAGTAGAGATTAAAAAACAAAAAGACTGCATTTACTTTTACAAGTAGATGCAGTCTTTACATTTTGTGTTGATTAAACACGTTGAACTTTACCTGATTTTAGTGCTCTAGCTGAAACCCAAACACGTTTAGGTTTACCATCCACTAGTACACGAACTTTTTGTAAGTTAGGTTTGAAAGTACGTCTTGAAGAGTTCATAGCGAATGAACGTTGATTCCCTCTGCTAGCTGTACGTCCAGTAAAATAGCATTCTTTAGCCATCATGTTTCCTCCTTTATGCAAGTCGATAGACTATTTTCATACCCAAGAAGAATACCATATTCTTAAATTAAATACAAGAAATAATTGAGAAATATCTTACTTATTTAGGATTGAAGTTATTAAAGCACAGTGAATGAATGGGCAAAACAGTAGAAGATGTTGATATTCTTTTAGATTTTAGGTAATATTGTCTAAGATTAATAATATGCATTTTTTATGTTTAATTAAATAAATAGAATGAACGGAGAGGAGATAACAGAATGTCCGTTACAGTAAATAATGAATTTGGAGCCATTGAAATTTCTAATGACGTCATTGCAACAGTTGTTGGAGGAGCAGCGACTGAAATTCCTGGAGTAGTAGGAATGGCAAGTAGACAGCAAGTAAGAGATGGTATCAATGAAATCTTAAATCGTGAAAATTATGCTCGTGGAGTAGTCGTTAGCCAAGAAGATGGGGTTAACGTAGACGTATATATTATCGTTAGCTACGGAACAAAAATTTCTGAAGTATCTAAAAATGTACAGGAGCGAGTTAGCTACCAGCTAAAAGCTAGCCTAGGCGTAGAAGCCGATGCAGTAAATATCTATGTACACGGTGTACGCGTACAGAAAGATTGAGTAGTTGAGCCACTTGACTAAGTGGCTTAGGGAGGACATGTGCAATGGAATTAATGAACTTAAATAGTAACGAATTTAAAGATATGATTATAGCTGGTCAGGCTCGCTTAGCTGAAAATACAGAGTACGTAAACTCATTAAACGTATTTCCTGTTCCAGATGGCGATACAGGTACAAACATGAACTTAACTTTTACAAGTGGAGCTTCAGCAGTTAAAGAAACAAACGTTGATCATATTGGGAAAATGGGACAAGCTCTTTCTAAAGGATTACTTATGGGAGCCCGTGGGAACTCAGGAGTTATACTTTCGCAATTATTTAGAGGGTTTAGTAAATCAATTGAGTCAAAAGAAGATATTAATGCTTGGGAATTTGCTCAAGCTTTTCAAGCAGGTGTAGATGCTGCTTATAAGGCGATTATGAAACCTGTTGAAGGAACAATTTTAACAGTTGCACGAGAATCGGCAGAAGCAGGAAAAGTGAAAGCAGAAGAAACGGATAATATTATCGAAGTGATGCAAGCTATTTTAAAAGAAGCTCAAGTTTCTTTAGATAACACGCCTGAATTATTAGCTGTCTTAAAAGAGGTTGGCGTTGTTGATAGTGGGGGTCAAGGGCTTGTATATGTCTACGAAGGTTTCTTATCCTCTCTAACGGGTGAGAAAATTGCAACACAAGAAGAACCAGCATTAGATGAATTAGTGCGTGCTGAACATCATCGTATGTCGGTACATGACATTATTAATACCGAAGATATTGAGTTTGGCTACTGTACTGAAATTATGATTCGTTTAGGCGAAGGTGAAACGGTTGACAGTGAATTTGACTATGATGAATTTAGAAACTATCTAAATGAACTAGGGGATTCTTTATTAGTTATTGCGGATGAAGAAGTTGTTAAAGTCCATGTTCATACAGAGACACCTGGAGAAGTCATGAATTACGGCCAAAAATTCGGTTCTTTAATGAAAATTAAAGTAGATAATATGCGTGAGCAGCATTCTGCATTAGACCATAGCCATCATGATCACTCAGAAGCTTCAGAAAAATCAGTTGCTAAAGAAGTTAAAGAAATAGCAGTTATTGCAGTTGCAGCAGGTGCTGGGATTAAAGAGTTATTTGAAAGCTTTGGCGTAGATTACGTCATCGAAGGCGGACAGACAATGAATCCAAGTACGCAAGACTTCTTAGACGCAATGGAAGAAGTTCCGGCTAAAAACTATATCTTGTTACCAAACAACAGCAACATCTTTATGGCAGCAGAACAAGCGACTGAAGTATCAGAAGTCGATGCTGCGGTTGTTTCCTCTCGCTCGATTCAACAAGGTTTGAATTCCATGCTTGCATTTAATCCGCAAGGTAGCCTTGAAGAGAATCAAGAGATGATGACTGAAGAATTAAGTTATGTCACATCTGGGCAAGTGACTACTGCTATTCGTGATACTGAAATCAATGGTTTAGAAATTAAAAAAGATGATTATATGGGACTTATTGACGGAGACATTAAAGTTTCCAATGCTAATTTTGAAATAACAAGTATAGAAACAATCAAAAAAATGATTACTGACGATAGTGAAATTATCACTATTTTATACGGTGAAAATACTGAAGGAAGTTTCGTTGATTCTCTAGTGGAACAATTAGAAGAATTGTATCCAGAAATCGAAGTTGAAACGCATAATGGTGGGCAACCTGTCTACCCATTATTAATTTCAGTCGAATAATTATTAAATGTGCGAACAATAAAGTATCTAGTACCTTGTACTTCATTCTTTTTTGTTCGCCTTTTTGTATCGAAGAACGGAGGATTGAAATCTCTTGGAACGGTTATTAAAAGAAGGTATCAGCCATTTAAAAGGAGTGGGTGATAAACGCTTAAAAGCTCTAGAAAATTTAGGCATTCAAAACATATGGGATTTACTCACCTATTTTCCCTTCCGTCATGAAGATTTAACGGTTAAAGATATTGAAACAATTGAAGATCGACAAAAGGTGGTCCTAGAAGGAAAAGTAATTGCTCAAGCACATGTTCAATTCTACGGTCGAAAAAAAAGCCGTCTTTCTTTTCGAATCAATGTGGATCATGTAATAGTTCCAGTCTCCTTTTTTAACCAACATTACTTAGAAAAACAAATTCAAGCTGGAGAGTCAATTCGCGTGTTTGGGACATGGGACGCACAAAGAATGCAACTTGCTGGGATTAAAATTATTGGAACAAGTAACGTGAATCCTGAAGAAGAATTTGAACCGATTTATCATTCAAATAAAGATATATCTCATTCGATTATTAAAAAACTCGTCAAACAAGCTTGGGATAACTATCATGACGCAATTACTGAAATATTACCCATGGCTTTAAGAAATAAATATCAGTTGCTTCCATTAAAAGAAGCCATTTACCATATGCACTTTCCTGAAAATGAACAATCGATGGAAATTGCAAGGCAGACCATAATATTTCTTGAATTTTTTACTTTTCAATTACGTGTTCAGCTCCGAAGAATGTCACATAAACTAAAAGATACGGGTAGAGTAATTGATTATGATGTCAATCGGTTAAAAAAATTCTTTACTTCCTTACCTTTTGAATTAACACAAGCACAAAAAGATGCTGTAAATACCATTTCGGCAGATATGAAACGCTCTAGCCAAATGTACCGTCTACTTCAAGGGGATGTAGGAAGCGGGAAAACGGTCGTAGCTGCTGGAGCAATCGTAGCTGCCGACTCGGCAGGCGTACAGTCCGCTTTTATGGCTCCTACTGAAATCCTAGCTGAACAACATTTTAATAGTTTACGGACTATTTTTTCGCCCTTTGATATTCAAATCGCTTTGCTTACAGGTTCTACTAAAGCAAAGGATAGACGAGAAATCCTTGAACGGCTAGAACAGGGGAATATTGATATTCTTATTGGCACGCATGCCCTCATTCAAGATGATGTGATTTTTCAAGATTTAGGCCTCGTGATTATTGATGAACAACATCGATTTGGAGTCAATCAACGGAAAACTTTGCGTGAAAAAGGCTTCCAACCTGACGTCTTATTTATGACGGCCACCCCCATCCCAAGGACCTTATCTATGACTGCTTTTGGTGAAATGGATGTTACGACAATTAGTGAAATGCCACCTGGTAGAAAACCGGTAAAAACGATATGGATAAGAAAAAAGCAATTGCCTCAATTAAATAAGGAAATTTTAAAAGAACTACAAAACGGTTCTCAAGTATATGTAGTGGGTCCTTTAATAGAAGAATCCGAAGAGTTGGATCTAGAAAATGCAACTCGACTTGCAGAAATTTATACTAAAAATTTCTCACCAAACTATCGAGTAGCTCTATTACATGGTAAAATGACAGCCCAAGAAAAAGAAGAAACCATGCAAGTGTTTAAAAACCATCAAGCTGATATTCTCGTTTCTACAACTGTTATCGAAGTGGGAGTAGATGTACCAAACGCTACAATGATGATTGTGCATGATGCGGACCGGTTTGGTTTAGCTCAATTACATCAATTACGCGGACGTGTAGGGCGAGGACAAAAGCAATCGCAATGTATTTTAGTAGCCGATCCTAAAGGTGAAAATGGAAGCAAACGAATGCAAATTATGACCAGCTCAACTGATGGTTTTGTTATTAGTCAAAAAGATTTAGAAATGCGAGGACCAGGAGAATTTTTCGGCAAACGTCAATCGGGTATTCCAGAATTTAAAGTGGCAGATATTGTTGAAGATGAGGCAATTTTAGAACATGCACGTTATGAGGCAGCAAACATCTTAGTCAAAAGAACTTTTTTTGAAAACGAAGAATATAATGCCTTAAGAAATATTGTAGGTATTGAAGATGGCAAAATTAATGATATACTAGATTAGTATGTAATGAGATTAAATATAATTTGATAGATTTTAGGAGTGAATAGAATGAGAATTGCAATTGATGCAATGGGTGGAGATGACGCGCCAAAAGTTGTCGTTGAGGGAACTATGGTGGCAGCCGAAGCCTTCCCAGACACCACAATGGTTATGTATGGGGATGAATCTCAAATAAATAAATACCTTACTAAAAATTATAAGAATATAGAAATTGTGCATACAACAGAGAAAATTGAAGGCGATGATGATCCTGTCCGTTCCATCAGAAGAAAAAAGGATGCATCAATGGTCTTAGCAGCTCATTCGGTGAAAAATGGTGAAAATGATGCACTTTTTTCAGCTGGAAACACAGGAGCTTTACTGGCAGCTGGAACGCTAATTATTGGACGTATACGCGGAATTGATCGTCCAGCCTTAATGGGAACCATGATGACAACAAATAGCGCAAGAGATAAAATGCTTGTTTTAGATTTAGGTGCAAATTCAGATGCGAAGCCAGATAATCTAAATCAACAAGCTATCTTAGGCGCCTATTATGCAAAGTATGTCCACAATATTAAAGAACCAACCGTAGCACTCTTGAATAATGGGACGGAAGACAATAAAGGAAATCAGCTCACGCAAAAAGCCTTTACCTTATTAAAAGAAAATGAAGAAATTAACTTTGTTGGAAATAGAGAGGCTCGTGAACTATTTGATGGGCCGGCCGATGTTTTAGTCATGGACGGGTTCACGGGGAATGCAGTCTTAAAAGCAATGGAAGGTACAGCGATGACGATTATTCATCTACTGAAAGATTCTATTCAGTCGAGTGGAATTTCAAGTAAAGTAGGAGCTCTTCTATTAAAAGACAATTTAAAAGATTTAAAAAATGCAATGGATTTTTCAAAATTAGGTGGAGCTATTCTTTTTGGATGCAAAAGTCCAGTTATGAAGACGCACGGTGCGACAAATAGCGAAGCTGTTTATCATACACTAAGACAAACGCGAGATATTTTACTCTCGGATGTCATTAAAGATGTCGTTCATCATTTTGAAAAAAATAATTAGAAGAATTTAATCAGATTTTTACAAGAATCTTTTAATTTCTAACAAATATAAGAAAAACTATGGAAATCATTATGAAATTACGCTAAAATAGTAGCTATCAGTATTTTTAGGAATTCTCATTTAAATATCATAGAATATTTATTTAAAAAAGATTACCTAGCAAATGAATGAAGTAGATGTGAGGAGGTGGCTAAATTGACGGAACAAGAAATCTTTGAACAAATTAAAGCCATTATCATTGACCGATTAGGTGTTGATGAAGATAAAGTTACTTATGAAACAAGTTTTCAAGACGATCTAGGTGCTGATTCTTTAGATATTGTAGAACTAGTCATGGAAATGGAAGATGAATTCAACGAAGAAATTTCTGATGAAGTTGCAGAACAATTGACAACTGTTGGAAAAGCAGTTGAATATATCAAAACTAAAGTATAAAACAATTAAGATTCAAACTTTTTAAAAGAAAACAAAGAAAAATTAAAATTAAATGAGTAAAAGACTTGATTTTTTAATTTAATGATATAGAATGTATGTAGTTACTTCTTTAAGACACGAGTAGATATATGCATTTCAATTGGATTATAATTGATTAGAAAGTCCTCATTAAGCATTTTTCTTTTAAGCACTTTATAAGAAACACAAAATGCATAGGAGGTTATGGAAGTGGCGACCGATGAAGTTTTATTAGAAATTAACAATTTAGAAGTTGGATTCCGTTTTACAGACGATTACCACAACGCTGTCGACGATGTCTCTATAACATTAAAAGAGAATGAAATTTTAGCGATAGTAGGGGAGTCAGGTTCTGGGAAATCAACTCTAGCCACAGCAATCATTGGATTACATGATCCATTGAATACTAGAATTAAAGGAGAAATCCTTTATAACGGTCTAGATTTAACAAATCTAAATGAAAAGTTATACAACAGAATACGTGGAAACGATATTGGCATGATTTTCCAAGATCCACTCGGTTCATTGAATCCAGTTATGGAAGTGGGTAAACAGATTGAAGAATCACTTGTTTACCACACGGAGTTAAATGAAAAAGAGAGATACGCACGTGTTCTTGAACTATTAGATCAGGTAGGAATTCCTAATCCTGAGCGTACGGCTAAACAGTATCCACATGAGTTATCAGGTGGAATGAGACAACGTGTGGTTATTGCTATTGCATTAGCAAATAAACCACCAATCATTATTGCTGATGAGCCTACAACTGCTTTAGATGTTACGATTCAAGCCCAAATTTTAGACTTGATGAATGACATTCAAGAAGAAACAAACTCTGGAATTATCTTAATTACTCACGACTTGGGTGTTGTTGCGGAAACGGCTGACCGTGTAGCGGTTATGTATGCTGGTCAAATCGTAGAAGAAGCACCTGTAGATGTATTATTTACAGATCCTAAACATCCATATACGCGTTCTTTATTAAACTCAATTCCACATGAATTGGAAGAAGGCGCAGATGAGAAGTTGCATGTAATTCAGGGAACAGTTCCTTCACTGCAAAATCTGCCAAGAACAGGCGATCGTTTTAAAGATCGTATTCCTTGGATGCCAGATGAGGTATTCGACGAAAATCCTCAACTTGAAGAAATCGCTCCAGGCCATAAAGTAAGAGGTAACAGCTGGAAGCATTTCTATTTTGAAGGGGAGGACGAGTAGTCATGTCAGAATTTTTAGAATTGAAGGATTTAAAAGTACACTTTCCAATTCGTGGCGGTATTTTTAACACGATTCAAGATTGGGTTTATGCTGTAGACGGTGTAGACATGATTATTGAAGAAGGAAAAACATACGGTTTAGTTGGAGAATCTGGTTCCGGAAAAACAACAATTGGTAAAGCAATTATTGGATTAGAAGGCGCAACAGGTGGCCAAGTTATCTATAACGGAACAGACGTAACAAACAAAGCAAGAAGCCGTGGAAAACAATATATCGATTACAATCGAGATATTCAAATGATTTTCCAAGATTCCACATCTTCTTTAAATCCAAAAAAACGTATCTTAGATATTATCGCAGAACCTATGCGTAATTACTTTAACTACACAGATAAAGAAGAAAAAAATGAAGTTATTCGTTTACTTGAGATTGTTGGTTTAAACGAAGATGCCATTTATCGTTACCCACATGAGTTTTCAGGTGGACAACGTCAACGTATTGGGGTAGCCCGAGCAGTTGCATGTGATCCGAAATTAATCATTGCGGATGAGCCAACTTCAGCTTTAGACTTATCTGTACAAGCACAAGTTTTAAACTTTATGAAAGACATCCAAAAAGAATATGGGCTAAGTTACTTATTTATTTCCCATGACTTGAGTGTGGTCAAACACATGGCGGATGATATTGCAATTATGCACCGTGGACGATTTGTTGAACGTGGTGCTAAAAATAAAATCTTTAATAACCCGCAACATATTTATACGAAACGTTTGTTATCCGCAATCCCTCAAATTGACCCAGTAAACCGTGAGGAACATAAAGCTCATCGCCGGGCAATTGAACAAGAGTATCATGAACAGCAGATTGGTTACTACGATGAAAATGGTCGTGTATATGACTTACAAACCATTGAAGAGGATCATTGGGCAGCTTTAAATCCGAATGAACCATCATCGAATAAAGTCTTTGTAGCTGATCAGCAAGAAGGGGGAAATTAATATGTGGAAAACAGTATTAAGACGTTTCTTAGTAATGATTCCCCAAATTCTAATTCTGAGTGTACTTGTTTTTACAATCGCTCACTTTATGCCAGGGGATGCATTTACTGGACAATTAGATCCAAACATTGATCCACAGCAATTAGAAGCTTTAAGGGAAGCGGCAGGATGGAATGATCCATTACCGATTCAATACTTCCGCTGGTTAGGAAATGTTTTCCAAGGTGATTTTGGTAGAAGTTACGCACAACAAGTTCCAGTTACAACTTTAATTGGTAACCGTGCTGCGAACTCATTAAGATTAGGACTTGTTTCAACATTTTTCACTTACCTTATCGCTTTACCATTTGGTGTTTTTGCAGGACGTTTCAACGAAAGCTGGTTTGACCGAATCGTAATGATTTATAACTATGTAAGTTTTGCGATTCCTACGTTCGTTCTAGCCCTTTTAATGGTTTACATCTTTGGTTATCAACTGGGTTGGTTCCCAACACATGGTTCTGTAGATGTTTCCTTAAGATCTGGAACAGCTGAATATTATTGGGATATGTTCTACCGATTGATTCTACCAGGATTTACAGGTGGAGTTTTAGGTACAGCCTCTACGACTCAAACCTTACGAAACGAAGTTATTGATGCAAAAACACAAGACTATGTAAGAACAGCTCGTTCGAAAGGTGTTCCTGAAGGGAAAATTTATTCAAAACACATTTTCCGAAACGCTTTCTTACCAATCGCTTCATCAATTGGCTTTATTTTTTCTAGACTACTAAATGGGTCTGTCTTTATCGAACGAATCTTTGCTTTTAACGGTATGGGAGACTTATTTATTACATCGATATTAAGTCGAGATTCTGCAGTTATTATTACCTTAGTATTACTATACGGTGTAATTGCAATCCTCGGTTCATTGGTATCCGATGTGGTCTTAAGTTTAGTTGATCCACGTATTCGAATTGACTAACGAAAAATAGAAAAAATAAAGGAATGAGAAAAAACATGAAAGAAAAAGATGAAATTCAAAAAACAACCCTTGTTGAAGGAGCTAGTGAACAAGCTGAACAATCAGCTCCACCAATGGGATTTAAAGTAATTATTCGAGAATTTGCTAGAGATAAAGTGGCTTTAGTTGCGCTCTTTGTTCTAATCGCAATTATTCTTATCACAATTGCTTGGTATGTACGATTAGATGCAGATGCAGTGATGGATGTAGATATCTTAAATCACTTTGCTGATCCACAAGATTT
>DAIOTF010000002.1:60899-63559 GCA_036752165.1 Atopostipes sp. | reverse complement strand
TCTTTTTTGATTAAAAACATAGTCCCTGCATAACTTTTTCTTGCAGGCTCTTCCGATAGACGGTAAACAAGCTTATAGTCTGAAGCGTGTTCATCTAGGATAGCTAAATGTTTTTTACTCGGACCAGTTCTGGGTAACTTCGTTTCTTGAATGGCAATCACATCGGGAGTGTATGCTAATATATTTTTTAATACTTCACGTGTCATTAATGCTCGATTTGAATCACTTGTTAATGCAGCATTCAATGAATCGATATTCCATGAAATAAATCTCATGTGTATTCTTCCTCTCAAAATATTGTACAGTCGTCTAGAATATCTTAACATTAATAATTTTTAATGACGAATTATTTGTAAAATATAAAATTAATTTTTAATTACTCCTCGAGCATCTAACGAACCCTTAGTTCCTTATCAATAGGATAAAAAAACGCTACAAACAAGCGGACTTGTTCATAGCGTTTTTGATATATAGGGTTAAGCATTTACAGTTTGACGGCTTCTACGAGAATTTTGCTTTCTCTTTTTGTTGTATTGACCGTTTTTCTTGTTTCTGCGGTTATTATTTTTATTGTCTTTATTAAATGATGTTTCACCATTACTATTTGAGCGACGTTTTGAAGAATTATTGTTTCTTCTTCTCGAAGATGATTTTTTCTTACCTGATTTTGGTCTTGCTTTCAATTCAAAAGGATTGTCTTTATTTTCAGGAATTAAATCTCCAGTTAATCGTTGAACTCCTTTTAACATTGAACGCTCATTATTGTCACAGAATGAAATAGCAACCCCTTCGTTTCCAGAACGACCTGTTCGACCAATACGGTGAACGTAAGTTTCTGGCACTTCTGGTAAATTGTAGTTAATTACGTGAGATAAATCTGCAATATCAATTCCACGTGCTGCAATATCTGTAGCTACAAGAATTCTTGTTTTACGTGTTTTGAAATTATTTAAGGCACGCTGACGTTGCTTTTGTGATTTATTTCCATGAATCGCTTGCGACTGATGGCCGTTATTATTCAACGCTTGAGTAATACGGTCAGCACCATGTTTTGTTCGTGAGAAGACTAGAACTGATTCTAGACTTTCATCTTTTAAGATATGCAGTAAAAGATTTGTTTTGTTGCTTTGATCCACATAGTAAACTTCTTGTTTGATTCGTTCAGAAGTTGATGAAACTGGTGCTACTTCAACTCTTACTGGATTGTTTAAAATTTCTCTTGTGAGCTTTTCAATTGCTTTTGGCATTGTAGCGGAAAAGAACATAGTTTGTCTCTTTTTAGGGACATACTTCACAATTTTCTTCACATCATCAATCATACCCATATCAAGCATTAAGTCTGCTTCATCTAAAACAAAATGCTTTACTTGGTCTAATTTAATATACCCTTGGTTAATTAAATCAAGTAATCGACCTGGCGTAGCTACAATAATATCCACACCATTTTTCAACTTTTTAGTTTGACGATATTGTGGAACCCCACCATAAATAACCGCTGTTTTAATATTTGTAAATTTTGCATATGTCTTAAAATTATCATCTATTTGAACGGCTAGTTCTCTCGTAGGTGCAATAACAAGTGATTGAATTGGTCGTTTTGAAGGGGATTGAGAAGATTGAGAAGATAAGTCTTGTAAGATTGGAATCGCAAAAGCAGCTGTTTTTCCTGTACCTGTTTGGGCACTTCCTAGTAAGTCATGACCTTCAAGTAATTTTGGAATAGCTTTCTCTTGAATAAGAGTTGGTTTTGTATAACCTTTGGATTCGAGTGCCTTAAGAATTGGTGCGTTTAGATTTAATTCGTTAAATTTCAATAAAATTCTCCTTGTAATATAATAGTTAAAGTTTTCTGGGTAATCTTTAAACCCTCAACACTATTAATATTACGGAGTTCTTGTAATATTCCAGAATGATAAGTCCATAAAGACTTACGGAATAGTGCTAATTTTCAAGTGTGGTTGTTTTTCACACAAGAATATAAGTATAGCACACATTTTTTAATTAATCTAATGAATGTTTAAAAAACTTGCTTAATTCTTTCGAATCAAGCAAGTTCCCTGATCTATTTATTATAAACGTCCCTCATAAATGCTAACATATATACTTTGATAGCATATTAAGTCACTTAACACTTTAATTAATCAGTTTTTGACTAAATATTATAAGTTTACTTCTACTTCATATGCACGAGGTTGTTTTTTGAATAAGTATTCACCATTTCGTACAGATGCTAAACATTCGACACGATTACGTTGTGCTTCAAATTCATTTTCTGCATCTAATACGATGAAGTTTGCTGGCTTACCTTCTTGTAATCCATACTCTTCTTCAAT
This sequence comes from Atopostipes sp., assembly GCA_036752165.1. GTDB lineage: Bacteria > Bacillota > Bacilli > Lactobacillales > Carnobacteriaceae_A > Atopostipes. The sequence continues at coordinate 61,226 of DAIOTF010000002.1, read as the reverse complement.
CTTCATTAATTTAGCGCCATTATAAGTGACTAAATCAAAGTTACGTGGGAAGTCTTCTTCGCGCATTAATTGTGTTGCATGGATTCCGTTATCCAAGATATTCATCAAGTTCCCGTTTCCAGCTGGATACCATAAGTCGACAATTGAATCTTGACCAAACGCAACGTTAATTCCATTATCGACAAATTCTTTCACTCGAGTCAATCCACGACGTTTAGGATAAGTATCTTGACGACCTTGTAAGAATAAGTTTTCTGTTGGACATGCAACAAAGTTCAAACCTGATTGACGGAATAAGCCCATCATACGGAATGCATAAGAGTCATC
>DAIOTF010000002.1:41766-60799 GCA_036752165.1 Atopostipes sp. | reverse complement strand
GTTGCTTCATCACTTTTATAAACTTTTGCATTAATAAACTTCTTCACTTAGTTCTCCTCCTAATAATTCTTCAGGTTTCATATTCATTAGATAAATTGAACCTAACATTAAACCAATACCTAAAAGTCCTACCCAGTTCATGCCTTCGCCAAAAAGAATGACTCCCATTAAACTAGCAACAATTACTTCTACTGAAGAAATAATTGGCGCTTTTGAGGCATCAATATTGGTAGATAACCCTTTTAAATAGAATAAATTAGCCAATGCTCCTGTAATTAAAGCATTAATTAAAGCCCAGAATAAGAAATTGCCACTTGTTAGTAAGGCCATATTTGTCTCCGTCCAAGGTTGAGCAAAAATACCTTGAGTGATTGTAGAAAACACTAACATATAAAAAGCCATCGTTAGAGAATCATCTGCACTACCAGAAATTTTTGCCATGATCGTATTTGATGCATGTAAAAAAGCAGAAATTAACCCTAATAAAAGACCTAATGGCGCGATATTTAAACTTGAGAAGTTACCCAATGTAACCATTAAAAAAACCCCGACCAAGTTCATCCCTAGGGCTATATAGTTATTTTTATATAATTTTTCTCTAAACACCAACATAGATAAAATAGCTACAAATACTGGAGCAGTATAAAGAAGGACGGCTCCTGTTGATACACCTATAGTAGATATCGTTGTATCATAAGCCATTTTGAAAAATCCTTTAGTCACTACTCCCATAATTATGGAAAATAAAAGACCTCTTTTAGAAATCTTAAACCCAGACTTCCCTAAAGTAAGAAGTATGGCTATCGCCAGCATCGGTAAAGCAAACAAATGACCTGTAAATCCTGTCATCAATGAAGAGGCTCCCAATCGACCCATCTGGGTAATCCAAACTCCTCCAGTTCCCCACCCTGCACCGGCTAAGAATATCAGCAAGTAACCTAATTTTGCACTGCTTTGTTTCTTATCCAAATGTCACATCATCCCTTTCAATATTTTGTGAATAAACGAAATAAGTATTTTTGTAAAACACTTACAAAGTCATCATACCATTTATATACAAATAGTCAAGTTTTGCTCATGTCATCACATTACTTTCACTTATTAGATAGAAAAAAAGGAAGTATTTGTTTGAAAAACAAATACTTCTCTTATCTAAAATGTAAATACTCTAATAATTTTTACTCTATTAGTTATGAAAATTACCTTATCCTACATCAATCGAAGCAATACTTTCTAATCGAATTAATTTTTGGACTGTTTTCTTTCCATATAATTCAAGGTGAACCCAATCATTATTGAGTCCCAATACTTTTACTTTATTTTCTCCTAATGTATCGAGTGCCGAGTCACTGATTTGTCCAAATTCAGAATAGCTTTCTTTAATCTTTATCTTGATTGACTTTCCAATATTTTGTTTTAAAAGACGAAACATATGACCTTTTTCGTTTTCATCTTCAAGGTAAATTTTACGATAGAGGGTCTTTACTTTTGAATTCGTATCTAGCACATAGATAAATAGTATGAACAGAATGATATACCCTAAAAACTCCATGCTATTCTCCCCTTTCATTCACTAGTGTGAAAGATTGAATGACCGATAGCGGAATGATCTTCATTTGCAATTCATTTTTATCTGTATATTGAACTTGTACCATGTCTTCTGCAATATCTAATACAAGACAATTATTGTCATAAATGGCTAAATAATTATCCAAAGATTCTTCGTAAATGATTAAACGCACTTCTTTGCCCACTAGTACATCAGTCAAACTCAATTTAGATGAGGGAACTTTATTTGTTTTGTCTTCACCTAATAGGTAATCAAATGAAACATCTAAAACTTGTGCCACTGCTTTGAGGTTTGAAATATCTGGAAACACTTGATTCTTTTCCCAACGTAGAATCGTTTGTCGAGAAAGATTAAGTTTTTCAGCCAACTCTTCTTGTGTAAACTCCTTCTCTTTTCTTGCTTTTGATAATTGATCTCCGAATGTCATTATTCTCACTTCTTTCTTTATTCATTACAATTACTATAAGTTATTTTGAACTTTTTACAAGAACGGTATGTGTTTTTGAATGTAACATGATGTGTTACATTCGTTAAGAGTGTACTTACATAAGTAATCTACCCGTTTAATTTTCTATATCGGATGATGAGTCTAACAAAAGAATAACTCCATCTATAGGGCACTACTGCTCTGCAACATGATTTTTGATTTCGTAGCGCAGATTGGATGTTGTGCGCTATGAAATACGAATTCGCAGTGCAGTTTGGATATTGTGCGCTATGAAATGCAATTTCGCAGTGCAGTACAAGCTAAAGTAAGATTTCACCCTCATATTCTGTAATCTTCAATAAATCTATTTTTTCAAGCATAAAAAATCAGCAAGGCGTTTAATCCTAGCTGATTTATATTCTTATTCAATTAGTTGATAGCTGTCTAAAGACTGTGACAGCTCTTGTCTTAGAAATTATAATCCTTACTACATCTCTTCAGTTCTTGTAAGTAAAGCGATCGACTCAATATGATGAGTTTGCGGGAACATGTCTACGGGTTGAACTTTTTCTACTTTGTATCCACCTTCGTGAAGGAGTTTTAAATCGCGAGCTAGAGTACTTGGGTTACAACTTACATAAACCATTCGTTCAGGTTTCATGGTTAACACAGCGTCTATAAAAGCTGGAGCTAACCCTTTTCTTGGAGGATCGACCACAACTACATCGACAGTTAATCCTTCTTTAGCTTTTCTAACTAACCAGTCTCCGGCATCTCCTACTTCAAAGGTGACATTTTCTATTCCATTTGCTGCTGCATTCTCTTTGGCATTCTCAATGGCTTGGGAGACTATTTCTACACCATGCACTTCTTTTGCTTCTTCCGCTAGGGCTAATGTCATAGTTCCAATTCCAGAATAAGCATCGACTACTTTTTCGTTTCCAGAAAGGTCCGCATACTCTACGGCTACCGAGTACAATTTTTCAGTCTGTACACTATTGACTTGGTAGAAAGATTGATGCGAAATTTTAAATGTGTGTCCCATTAATTCGTCTATATAATAATCTTGTCCAAATCTTACCATAGCTTGTTTACCTAAAATAACATTTGTCTTTTCTGAATTAATATTTTGAACGATACTTACTACTTTAGGTAATCTTTTTGTAATTTTAGCAATTATTTCTTCTGCATGAGGGAGTGCGAATGTGCGAGTAACAAGGACAATCATAAGTTCTTCTGTTACGTGACCTCTTCTAACAATAATATGTCGAATATCGCCTGTATGATTTTTCTCATTATATGCCTCGAAATTATATTCTCTCAAAATATCTCTCACGATAACGATCGCTTCATCAATTTTAGGGTCTTGAATTAAAAAATCCTCCATTGGAATTAAATCATGTGAACCCTTTCGATAAAAACCAGTTGTTAATTGACCATCTATTTCACGCACTGGAATTTGAGCTTTATTTCTGTAACCGAAAGGCTCATTCATCCCAATTGTTTCCAAAACTGGAACATTATTTAAACCGCCTATTTTTGATAAAAGTTTCTCGACTTGTTTTTGTTTAAATTCTAATTGTTTAGGATAAGACAAATGCTGTAGAGGCATCGTACCGCTTTGTAGATGAACAGCATCTACTATCTCTACTCGGTGTGGGCTTTCTTGGAGTATTTCTAGTACTTCACCGTGACCCATCCGCTTTCCTACATGATTAATCTTTACTCGAACATGTTCGTTTGGCAGAGCATTTTCTATCATAATAGGGAACCCGTCCACATGAGCAACCCCTAATCCTTTATGAGATAAATCTGTAATCTTTACTTCAATAATCTCGCCATTTTTTATCGGCCATTCTCTTTTACTCATTTGCTTTCTCCTCATTCATATAAAACAAAAAGGTACGAATACTTCGTACCCTTTCATCTATTCCTCTATCCATTATTTTCATCAACAGTTTCAACAAGTTCATTCATCGAGTCAATCTTAGCAGAAAATGTCGACTCTAATTTCTCACGTTCTTCCTTTGAAAGATCCTTAATTTCTAAATCTATCGGTGAGAGATTTGCGATGACTTCAATATGATGGTTTAAATTTTCAAAATGAACTGGAGCATCTCCCCCATATTCACCATCTAAATTAATCATTAAATTCGAATCATCTAACACATCAATATCAACAAAACTTGTCTGTTTGTGAATGACGTTTGGGCTATCTAAATGAGACCCATCAATTAATAATTTTCGAGCAAGTTGCATAAGCTCAAAAACGCTAGCCGTTTTAACTATGATTAGGGAAAACTTTCCATCACCTAATACCTTATTAGGTACAATCTTATTAAAACCGCCTACGGTACTTGATAAAGCAACAAAAACCAGTGAGGCACCACCCTCATACTCTCCTCCTTCATATTTAATATGAAGGGGAACCGAACGAACTTGCGGCAACAACTCAGCACCTTTAATCACATAGGCTAAGTAGCCAAATAATGTTTTTAATTGAATCGAAACATCGAATGTAATTTCCGCTAAATTTCCTAAAGCAGCAATATTGACATAATATTTGCTTTCATTTTCCACACAAACTTTTCCAATATCCATATAGACTGACTCTTTATTTTCAATCAATCGAGCTGCCTTAATTAGATTGTCACGCGGTATTTGTAGCACTCGTGCATAATCATTCGTTGTACCCGCAGGAATAATTGCAACAGCTGGTCGATGTTCTTTTTCACTAATTCCATTAATTACTTCATGAACAGTCCCATCCCCACCTGCTGCTACGATTAAATCGAAACCCGCATCACAACACCTAGCGGCCTCATGCTTTGCCGAAAGAGGCTCTGGTGTTGTTTCAAATGCACTTGTCTCATATCCAGCATTTTCATAGACCCGTAAAATATCCGGTAAGACGCGTTTTACTGCTTCTCGACCTGAGCTTGGGTTATATATAATGCGCGCTCGTTTATTCATTAATCTTTCTCCCCCACATCAACTAATCCTGCAAATTTTTGAGGATTAACGTTTACCTAATTCTTGCCCAAGTAATTTATTGACCACACCAGGATTCGCTTGCCCTCGTGTTTCTTTCATAATCTGGCCAATTAAATAACCTTGAGCTTGTTTTTTACCACCTTTAAAGTCTTCGACAGACTGCGGATTATTATCTAGTACTTCTGAAATAATCGGTAGTAATTGTTTTGGATCACTTAGTTGTGCCCAGCCTTTTTCTTCAACGAGTGCACGTACATCTTCGACTTCTGCTTTTGTTAACTCCGTAAATACTCGCTTCGCAATTTTCGAAGAAATCGTTTGATCATCAATTAAAGAAATCATCTCAGCTAACGCTTTAGGTGATAAAGTTGTTTCATTAATGCTAACTTGTTCACTGTTTAAGTAAGCAGAAACTTCACCCATGAGCCAGTTTGAAGCTTGTTTTGCATCCGCGCCATGTTCAACCGTTTGATCAAAGAAATCAGATAATTCAACCGTATCAGTTAAAACTTCGGCATCATATTCTGGAATTCCTAACTCAGAAACATAGCGTTTACGGCGTTCTTTTGGCATTTCTGGTAATTCTGCTCGTAATTGTTCAATTTTTTCATCTGTAATTTCAAAGGGTAGAATATCTGGTTCAGGGAAGTAACGGTAATCATCCGCTCCTTCTTTCACCCGCATCAATTCAGATTCACGTGTTGTATCGTTATAACGACGTGTTTCTTGAAGGGCTTCCCCCCCACTTAATAATAAACGTTCTTGACGTCCTTGTTCATAAATTAAACCACGGCGAACATTATTAAATGAGTTTAAGTTTTTCAACTCTGTCTTCACACCAAATTCTTCTTGCCCGTAAGGACGAAGTGAGATATTGGCATCTGCACGCATTGACCCTTCTTCCATTTTAACGTCGGACACACCTGTAAATTGGATGATTTGTTTTAACGTTTCTAAAAAAGCATAAGCTTCTTCAGGTGAACGAATATCTGCTTCCGACACAATTTCAAGTAAAGGCGTTCCTTGGCGGTTTAAGTCCACATAAGAGTGTCCAGCGTCTCCATGAATATTTTTACCCGCATCCTCTTCTAAATGAACGCGTTCAATGCGAATGGTTTTCTTTTCACCTTCGACTTCAATTTCAATATGTCCATTTTTCCCAATGGGATGTTTGTCTTGAGTAATTTGATAAGCTTTTGGATTATCCGGATAAATATAATTTTTACGGTCGAAATACGTATGTTGATTAATTTCACAATTTAATGCTAAGGCAGCTTTCGTTGCTAATTCAATCCCTGTTTCATTAGGACGTGGAAGGACACCTGGATAACCCCAGTCTGTGGCATTCGTATTTGAATTAGGTTCAGCTCCAAAACCTGCTGGTGCATCTGAAAACATCTTTGAATTGGCTTTTAGTTCAACGTGTACCTCTATACCTATAACTGTTTCAAAATTCATTACTTGACTCCTCCTTTAATTTCAGGAAATTGCTTGTGAGCATCTGTTGCTTGCTCTAAGGCATAGCCTACTTGATATAACGTCGGCTCATCAAAGTGATTCCCAATTAGTTGCATCCCCACTGGCATATCTTTAGAAAAGCCAACTGGAATATTTAAAGATGGAGAACCCGTCAAGTTTGAAATGTTCGTTAAAATATCCCCGTAATAAGTTTCAATCGCATCTGCTTCAACTGTTTCGCCAATTAAAGGTGCTGTAGAGACAGTTGTTGGTCCTACCATAATATCTACTTTTTTAAAGATTTCTTCGTATTCATTGATTAAAACTGTTCGGGCTTTAGTGGCTTGACCATAAAGTTTATCGTAATATTGCTCACTTAATGCAATACCACCTAAAACAATTCGTTTTTTCACTTCTGTTCCAAAACCTTCAGAACGTGATTTAACATATAATTCATCTAAAGTTTTTGCATTTTTAGAACGGTAACCGTAACGAATTCCATCGAAACGTTGCAGGTTACTTGAAGCTTCTGCGGATGAAATCGCGTAGTAAGCTGGTATACCGTACTTAAGATCTGGAAGACTCACATCAATAACTTCTGCTCCCAATTCTTTTAATTTATCCACTGCATTTCGAACGGCTTCTATTACACCACTCGTTACTTCATCCTCATCAAATAACTCTGTAGGTACTCCAATTTTTAGACCTTTAATCTCTTGACCAATCTTTTCTGTATAGTCTATATCGATATCAGCTGAAGTGCCATCGTTCTCATCTAAGCCACTAATTGCATTCAACATTAAGGCATTATCTTTTACTGTTCGAGTCATTGGACCGACTTGATCTAAACTAGATGCAAAAGCTATGACACCATAACGTGAAACAGTTCCATAGGTTGGCTTAATCCCAACTAAGTTTGTATATGAAGCTGGCTGACGAATTGAACCACCTGTATCTGTTCCTAAAGAAACTGGTACCATCCCAGCGGCAACAGCTGCTGCTGATCCACCTGACGAACCACCTGCAACACGCGTTGTGTCCCATGGGTTTCTTGTTTGTTGAAGGGCAGAGTTTTCAGTTGTTCCACCCATCGCAAACTCATCGAGGTTGACTTTACCCACAATAATCATACCTGCATCTTGAAGTTTTTTAACAACCGTTGCGTCATAAACCGATACAAAGTCCTCAAGCATGATTGAGGCAGCTGTTGTTCTAAAATCTTTTGTGACGATATTATCTTTTACAGCCACTGGAATCCCATCAAGAACGTTATTTGGATTTACGCCTCGTTCATCGACTAACTTGGCTTGTTCCATTGCATACTCTTTATCATATGAAATAAATGCTCCAACTTTGTCTTCGACTTGAAGAATGCGATCAAATGTAGACTCAACAAGTTCTTGAACGGTTAGTTCTTTATTTACTAATAATTCGTGTAACTCTTCAACTGTTTTTTTATGTAACTCCATTAAGCCCCACCCTCTCCATCTTCTAAAATCGCTGGTACTTCGATAAATGTATCTTTTGTTGCTGGTGCATTTTCAAGAAGTGCTGCCACTTCTTTTTCATTTCTTACCGCTTCATCTTTTCGTAAGCGCGCTTTATTTGTTAAGGTACCATAAAAAGTACCTTCTACACCTTCAGTATCTAATTTTTGTAACTCTTCAAACATTGTAATGGTATTATTAATTTCAGCTACGATTGTGCTCATTTGTGCTTCAGTAAATTCTAGCTTCATAACTGAACCAATTTCACTGACTAATTGTTCATCTACTATCATTTTCTCACCTTTTCTCTTAATATTAACCTAATTTGTATTATCTCACAAAACACCTAAATCTTAATCAAATACATACGAAAAATACTCTGTTTCTGTTTGACTTTTCTTTAAAAATGCTTCGATATTACCAGGAGACTCGACGATTATTTCAACATCTAACGCCATCGGTAAGTAAGTTAACGCCGCTTGATTTAAATATTGAGTAAAAGAGATTATCTCTTGTTCACCATAAAATTGCGTCATAACACTGATTGATAGACTGACTAGTTGTTCATCTATATAATGTGCTCGACCTGTGACTCCACTTAAATTTGGAAAAAATGACTCAATTTCTGACTTGAAGTTGGCAAATGCATTCCCTTCAGCAGAATTACTTCCTTCTAATGGGAAAATCAATCGCTCTTCATCCAATGTTTCCCAATTATCAATGGAAGATGATCCATTTAAGCTTTCACCAATCGCCACGTAAACGCCGCCACCTAAATCATCTCTAGAAGACTGCTCATAGATACTAATCTGGATAGGTAGATTCTCCAAGCCTTCCATTTGTCGCATCCGCCAGATAATTTCATTAGCCATATCTTGCCCTTGTTGTAAGGCCACTTCAGGTGAAATATCTTGCTCAAAACGTGTATAATCTTCATCCGTATAATAATCAACTGTATTCATCGCTAAACCAAGACTAATACCAGCAGGTATATCCGCATTTAAGTCTGATTCATGGTAAAAATCTAGCTCTAAAATGGAGTTTAAATAATTTGGTACTCGATCATCCCCACTACCCGATTGGGGTGGATTTAAACCTTCGGCTAGTCTTCGTTTATTAATTTCTGCAGTGATTTCCTCTTCGGAAAATTCGACTTCAGATTCTTCCGCCTCTTTTGCCAGCTCTTCTCGAACTTCCTCTTCTAAGTTTGCTGAGGAGGATCGACTTAACCAATCATTAACCGTCTCACTAGATAACATTTGTCCTTCTTTAATAAAATATTCTGAAGTGGGAAATGACTCTTGCGACAATCGAATTAAATCTTTTTCAAATAGGGCAATATTTAATCCTGAATTGAGTTTTAAAGTTATTCCACGACTATTACTCGTCTGATAGGTTTCATCTTGTGTGAGTATCGGACGGTAAAACCCATCACCTAGTTGATTTTGACTGACTACATTGGTTTGACTTTCGTTTGATCCTGATTGATTGGGTGTTCCTTCTCCTGGAGTCTCTGGAGCTACATTACAACCTACCAAAACAAGCAGGAGGGTTATTAATAAGATCATTTGACTTCTTTTCTTCATTTAATTTTGCTCACTTCCTGCTTTCATACCTAATTCATTGAGTAGGTGTTCTTCATTCCAAATTTCTATTTCTAATTCTTGTGCTTTTGTTAATTTACTTCCAGCATTTTCACCAGCAATCAGTAAATCTGTATTCCCAGATACACTACCCGTTACTTTTGCGCCAAGTAATTCAAGCTCACTTTTTAACTCTTTACGATTAAAATGTTCCAGTGTTCCCGTTAGGACTATAACTTTTTTTGAAAATTTTGAAGCCAATTCTGCATCAACTGTCTCAGTCCCTTGAAGGAAGTCCATATTCACATGTCTTTCTTTTAGCTGGTTTATCAATTCAAGAGCCTCTTCATTTTCAAAAAAGGAAACCACACTTTCAGCAATGATTTCACCAATTCCTTCAATAGCTAATACTTCTTCAAATTTAGCATCTATTAATTCAGAAATAGTCTTGAACTGTTGCGCTAGTAACCGAGCTGTATTTGACCCCACATGGCGAATGCCTAACCCAAAAAGAAGTCGTTCTAACGAATTTGTTTTTGAATTTTCAATGGCTTGTAAAAGATTTTCGGATGACTTTTCACCCATTCGTTCCATCTTCAAAAGTTCTTCAGCTTTTAAATCGTATAAATCAACAACGTTTGAAATTAAACCTGCTTCAAATAATTGACGAACTCTTTGTTCGCCTAATCCATCAATGTTCATCGCATTTCTTGAAGCGAAATGAATGACTCGCTCAGATGCTTGTGCTGGACATGCTGGGTTAATACAGCGTAAAGCAACTTCGTCTTCTAAATGAGTTAATTCACTCTCACAAGCTGGACAAGTCATGGGAATTTCATAAGGTTCGCTATCTTCTGATCGTTCCTCTAAAACGACTCTTAAAACCTCTGGGATAATATCCCCAGCTTTATGGATGATGACTGTATCTCCAACTCGAACATCTTTTTCTTGAATTAAATCGACATTGTGTAAACTAGCTCGCTGAACAGTAGAACCTGCTACAATGATTGGATCCATGATTGCTGTTGGTGTAACGACACCCGTTCTTCCCACAGTCCATTCAATCGCTCGAAGAATTGTTTCTCCTTCTTCTGCTTTAAACTTATAAGCAATTGCCCAACGCGGTGCTTTAACTGTCATCCCAACTAATTCTTGTACTTCTAGTGCATTCACTTTAATTACTATACCGTCAATGTCATAAGGTAAATCATGACGCATTTCTTCTACTTCATTGATAAAAGATACAATTTCGTCAATTGTATCACAACTTCTCCCCTTTGGATTGGTTCTTAAGCCCCATTTATTCATTTGTTTTAAAGCTTCTTCTTGTGATTCAATCCCGTAATTTTCAGGATTCACTAAAGTATAAAAGAACCCATTCAAATTTCTAGACGCTGTAATTTGTGGATTCAAGTTTCTTAATGTTCCAGCGGCGGCATTTCTAGGATTTGCAAAAGTAGCCAGTCCCTCTTCTTCACGTTCCTTGTTTAGTTTAGCAAAACTTTCTTTCGGCATGTATATTTCACCCCGAATATCTGCTGTAATATTTTCACGCAAACGAAGAGGAATAGCAGAAATGGCACGGACATTCTCGGTAACATCTTCTCCTACCTGACCATCTCCACGAGTCGCAGCTCGAATTAAACACCCGTCTTCATAGGTTAAAGCTATTGCTAAGCCATCAATTTTTAATTCAGCATAATAATCAAAAGCAGAATCTACTTGTTGGCGAACCCGACGATCAAAAGCTTCGAGCTCTTCAATGTTAAAGGCATTATCCAAAGATAACATCTGACTCGAATGTTCCACTTTATTGTAGCCAGATATTAAAGCATCTCCTACACGTTGCGTCGGAGAATCGGGGGTGACAAGTTCAGGATAGGCCTGTTCTAGCTCTAGCAATTCTCGATACAAATGATCATATTCTGCATCAGAAATCGTCGGCGCATCTAAAACATAATAATTATAACTATGCTCATTTAACTCAGAAACTAGCTCATTTACTCGACTTCTTGCTTCTTCAAAATTCATCGATTCAGTCATTTTAAACCCCTCTTTTATTCATTTTCTGAAATGATTTTTTCAATTGGAGCAAAGGAGGCTAATAATTGCTTTATACCGTCATTAGGAAAAGCAATATTTAGTTGCATGTCTTGTTTTTCTCCTTTAATTTGGACGATTGTTCCGATTCCCCACTTCTTATGTGTCACTTTGTCACCGACTTTCCAGTCGACTTTTTCAGCTCCCACGCCAGCATTTTTTACGACGCGCTTTGGACTTTTTTTCACAGCGGATGTTTTCTTAATCGTTCCTATTGTCGTGCGTTTTTTAAAGGCATCTCCATAGTTCCCTGTCGCATAAGTCGGACGGCCTGCACCATGATCAATTTCACTGACGGATTCATCTAGTTCTTCAATAAATGGCGATTTCGGATTATATTGTCTACGACCATAAAGTAGTCTGGATGACGCACTTGTTAAAAACAGATTTTTTTCTGCTCGTGTAATACCTACGTAAGCTAGACGGCGTTCTTCCTCCAAATCATCTTCGTCAGAATCTTGACGAATTAATGGGAATATATTTTTTTCCACTCCGATAATGAAAACGATAGGAAACTCTAACCCTTTTGCTGAATGCAAGGTCATCAAAGTAACTTCTGATGTTTGTTCTTCAATTTCATCTGTTGGTGCAAGTAGCGATAAGTCTGTTAAAAAGGAAAGCAATGTTTTATCTTCGACTTCACTGTTATCGAAAATTTGAGTGACAGAGTAAAACTCTTCCAAGTTCTCTATTCGTGATTCGGCCTCTAGACTTTTTTCTTTCCGTAATGCTTCTATATAACCTGTTTTATCTAAAATAGTTTCCACTAAATCAGTCATTGTTAAAAACTCAGTCATTTTACGGAAGTCACGTATCATCAGAGCAAACTCTTCTAAATTATTTGCTGCACGTGCCGACAAATTGGTCATCTGAGCATTTAATGCCGCTTCATATAAGGACATATTGTTAAAATTTGCAAATTCAGTTAATTTAGCAATTGTTGAAGCACCGATCGATCGTTTAGGCTCATTAACAATCCGAAGAAAACTTAAATTATCTGCTGGATTTACAATTAAGGTTAAATAAGCTACTAAGTCTAAAATTTCTTTTCTTTCGTAATATCCTGTCCCGCCTACAATTTGATAAGGCAATTGCCTTTTTTTTAATGTGTCTTCCATAACACGAGATAAAGCATTTGTGCGGTATAAGATAGCAAAGTCATCAAAGGTTAATGAAGAATCTTCTCGCATGAACTCTGCGATTTTATTGGCTACATATTCGGTTTCATCGTACTCATCATTTGCAAAATATACCGTAATTTTATCGCCGTGGACATTATCTGTCCATAATTTTTTGTCTTGACGGTTTATATTGTTTTCAATCACCGCATTAGCTGCTTTAAGGATATTTTTAGTTGAGCGATAATTTTGCTCAAGCATAATCGTTTGAGCGTCGGGATAATCCTTTTCAAAATCTAAAATGTTTTGCATATCAGCGCCACGCCAGCCATAAATACTTTGATCCGCATCACCTACTACACAAACATTTTTAAATCGCTCTGCTAGCAAATGCACCAATCGATATTGCGCATGATTCGTATCTTGATATTCATCAACGTGAATGTAATGAAATTTATTTTGATAGTAAGACAAAACTTGCGGATGTTCTTCAAATAATCGAACAGTCAACATAATTAAGTCATCAAAATCAACCGTCTCAGAACGACGCAGTTCCGCTTGGTACATTTTATAGGCTTTAGCTACTGTTTGCTGCCAGAAATTATAGGCTTGGTTTTCATAAGCCTTCTCTGTCATTAGTAAGTTTTTAGCGTTGCTTATTTCAGCAAGGATTGCACGTGGAGGGTACTTTTTTGGATCAATATTTAAAGCCTTCAACACACGTCTCATGAGTGTATTTTGTTCGCTTGATCCCGCAATTGTAAAGTTTGAGTCATACCCAATATGATCAATTTCACGACGTAATATTCGAACACACATCGAGTGGAAAGTAGATACCCAAACATCTTCTCCCCCGTCAGTTACCAGGTTATTTACACGTTCTTTCATTTCGTTTGCGGCTTTATTGGTAAAAGTAATCGCTAAAATATTCCAGGGATTCACTTTCTTTTCATGTATTAAATAAGCAATACGGTGTGTTAATACACGTGTTTTACCAGAGCCTGCTCCGGCCATTATTAATAGCGGTCCTTCAGTTGTCACCACTGCTTCTTTTTGCATAGGGTTTAATCCTGCCGTGATTGTATTAGGTGGTGTCAATTCTATCAATTCCTTTCAAGCTACTTTTTCGTTCCTATAGTATACATAAAATCAGCTTTTCATTCTACTTTTCATCCTAGAAGCCTCTTTAATAAAACAAAGAAGAAGTTATGCTAATTTATCAGTGGAGATTCACTTTAGCATAACTTCATTCAACTATTTATAAGTAATTCCAGACTCAAGGACATTTAACTTTAATTTATTCATCAAAATACGAACTTCTCTTCGAACTAAGGGGTATTTCTTCTCTTCTAATTGAGTCATTATATTTTTAAAGTGATCAATTTTTAGATTTCGACTTTCTTGCAGGACTTGATAAACGTCGCCTTTGTCTCGCAGAACCTGTTTGATTGTCTGAATAAGTATTCTTTTGGAATATTTATTTGTACTATATTTCAAAACTTCTTCCCAAAATTCACATTCCGTTTCTTCAAACAGCTGATTTTCTAAGTGAACTTCCTTTTTTAACTCCATTTGAATCTGGTCAAGTCTTTCAGTATCAAATATTGTTTCTTTCTTTTCTAAATCAAATATATAATGGTTAAAGAGTCGTTCAAATAAATCGACTCGTTCTTGAAAGTCTTTTTTAGTGAGTGCACGAATTTTGACTCGAACACCTACATTTTTTACATTTTCTAAATAATTATCTTCTACTAGCCTATTAAAAGCACTTCTTACAGGTGTCCGGCTAATTTCTAATTGGTTAGCAATATATTGCTCCGTAATGTGCTCACGTTGAAACAATTCATTTTGATCAATTTGTGTAACTATATATTCATACACGATTTGATCTAACTTTTTCTTTTGCATACAATGATTCTCCCTATCATTATATTCTTTATAAATATATAATTTCTAAATCAAATCTTTTAATCTTTTAATATAGATAAAATTTTTGTTTTATCCTGTGTTTGAATCAAGATATCACCAATAGCTTCATCCGTTTTAAGCTCTTTTTTTGAAATCTCTGGATAGAAAGTGAATCTCCAATCTGGTTGTAAAATGATTAAATCATTAATTTTCTCAATTTGATCCTTATAAAATGGGACGTAAATATAAGACTCATGTGCTACTATTTTTTCTGGTAAGGGTAAAGAGGTGATCGCTCTCAAATGCGCTTCAGTAGCGGATAAAGAGCATGAATTTAAAGAGGCTCTTGAAAATAAATTTGGATACGGATAGATTGTTCCAACATATAAAGCATGGGCTGGACTCACCATAAAATCAATCGTCGCTACTCCTTGGAATTCAATATTTTCAAAGATTAGTTTTGTTACTCGTTGTACTTCTTCCTCTAATTCTTCATTGATATCTGCGGGTAATTGAATATTATGCAGTCGTTCTTCACGATACTCTTTACTTACAGTTGGAAATATTCGGATATTTCCATTTGCAGATTTTACTGCTGAAACAGACAATTCTTTCTCTGTCGTAATCCATGGTTCTAAAACGCAAGTCCCATATTTTAATAATTCAGCGGCTTCTTCTATGCCTGATTCTTCAAAAATGAAATAAGATTGTTGCCTACTTTCAGGATTGACTTGATTCGTCTTTAAAACGGCTGGATAACCAATACTATGAATACCTGTTTCAATGTCTTCTGGCTTCACTACAGTTATATAAGGTGCAATATTTACATTCAATGAGTGCAAGAAAGTTTTTTGTAATACGCGATCTTGAGCTATAGATAGAATATCGTTTCCTTGAGGAACAATCACTGTCTTTTGAATGTCTTCAATTTTATTCACATCAACCGTTTCATCATAATAAACAATGAGGTCGCAGGCCATTAAGAATTCTTCTCGAATATATTCTTCATCTAAAGCTCCCACAAATGTTTTGGTTGTACCTACCATTAAAGAAGCTTCCTCTTCTGTTTGACACAACAAATAAGTTTCAAACCCTAGCTGTTTGGCTTTTAAAATAAAGGCTTGAGCATCTGTAACAGCTCCAATAACCCCTATAGTTTTTTGATGATTGAAATGTTTATTCATAATACACACCTTTTTTCCCTCAGAATTATTCCTATCGTTTTACTTACTCATCAAATCGATATAATTGATACTGTTCAATAAGTTGAATTAATTTGTCTGCATAATTTGGATCTGTAGCGTATCCTGCTTCTTGAAGAAAATAAGCGGCATCCTGATAATTTGAAGCTTCAATAACCTTTAAATAATAATTAGGATCCCAGGAAACACCGTAAAGTAACAAATCAGCATAATCTTTAACTGATTCTCCGATTGAGTCATATTGTTTAAAAGAGGCAAGTATTTCCGTCCATTCATCACTAGTAAATTCTCTTGTTACATACTCTCTACCTGAATTAGGTCCTTTTATTCCAAAATAATTATTGGATTCTTTAGATAACTGGCTATTGCCCCAATCAGACTCTAATGCTGCCTGAGCGATTAAAATACTCGGTCTTATCCCATGAGAAGCTTTTACTTTTTTAGCCTGAGGTAAAATGGCTTGGATAAATTCTTCTTCAGATTGTCTTTTATTTTCTGAAACCTCATATAAATCATTCGTTGAACTCGTTTCAAAATGATTCAAAGGACCTGTAATTAAAAAGAGTATAAAAAAGAAAATAAATAGCAAAGAAATTATTAGTTTACCTATAAACATCGTACGTTCGATAAATAAACGCCAGTGTTTTTTCCATTTTCTTTGAAGTTTACGCATTGTTTGTTGCATATTTATCCTCTCAGCTCTCAATGCTTAATCATTTAGTTATTACTTTCCAATTCTTCTCGTAACTTTAAAAGGTCGATATATTCTTCTAAAACCAAATCATGTTCAACAATATATTGAGCATTTTCTTCACCGACAAAGCGAAAATGCCAAGATTCATATTGAATATCTGTTATTTCTTCTTTTTGAGCTGGATATCTCAATATAAATCCATAATCAGCCATTGTCTCTACTAGCCACTGTTGAGAAGCTTGCGTATCATATTCAGGAAGCAAACCATTTCCAGCTACTATCCATTCTTCATCTACGATATCCAATGCTAAACCTGTATGATGTTCACTATGACCCGGCTCGGTTAAATAGTCTTTCGTTCTATCTAAAGCTTCCTCTTTTGAGTAGCCTTCATTCAAATAGCTTTCATACGTATTGTTAAAATTCACTCTTTGATGTTCAATTGAACGATACCCTGATGCAAAAAATAAACGATGACCCGCTTCTAAAGCCGCCTCTTTCCAAGAGTACCAAGCCTCTTCAATTCTCTCATCTATAAATTGCTCATTATCTACTTCAACAAGTCTAGGCTCAAATGTCTCAGGTAAGGCATACTGAGGACCTACTAATAAAAGATTCCAATCCTCAAGACTTGAATCCTTTGGTAGATTTTGGACTAATTTTTCCTCTTCAGTAAGTGTGGTTGGTTCAGTTGCACTATTTTCTGACTGAGTTATTTCTTCATTTTCACTGCTTCTTTCTAGTAGTTCACTATTCATCGAGCACCCAAATAAAAGGGTCGAATTAATTAATAAAAGTAGTAAAATACGCATCTAAAACCCTCCAAGATTAATAATCACACAAGATTTATTTTACCATATTTTTTACCTTTTCGATAGAGTTAACCGAACATTTGTATTGATTGATTTTTATCTTTCAAATACGAACCTAAAAAAAGAACTCAAACTCACTTGCCTGTACCATGTGAGTTTGAGTTCTTTGATTAAATTATTTTTCTTGTTGTTCTATTTAATTTGATAATCTGCTTCAAAACTCTCAATGGTTTCTTCATCCAATTGATTTTCAGGTAGTTCAGGTGCATTAGTTTCATATATGTCAATAGTAGTTTCTACCCCAAGTTCATGGACTAAACTTGTCTCAGCTTTTGGATGATTCTCTAAATGATTCATTTGATCGAGGTAGGTATAGTCATTTGGCTGCCAGTTTTTTAATTGAACAGGTTGGTAAAAACGTAGCAAATCTAAATTCATTAGACTATCTGAATGGGTTAAACGTTGACGGGCTTGTTCGGGAATATTTAATAATTTTTCTAATTGTTCATCCGTTAGAGTTTCAGTCAATTCTTCACCCGTATTCGCATCATAGATTTCCGATCCTAAGAAATGATGAGTTGGTGATAAAACATTTCCATTTCGTAAAGGAACCAACTGGTCATTCTCTTCTGAAAGCAGGTCTTGACCCATAAATAAATAATTGTCCGTTTCTATCCCCAGTAAATGCAATAAAGTTGGGAGGTAATCCACTTGACCACCGTACGTTTCTTTTGTTTCCCCCTCATTATATCCTGGAATGTGAAACATTAGAGGAACTCTTTGCATTTGAGCATTGTCATATGCTCCCCATTCTTCTGAATCTTTACCAAGTAATGGAGCTAAATGAGGATTTCGCATATTGGATGTTCCAAAATGGTCACCATAAAGAACAATGATTGAATTTTCATAAAGTCCTGACTCTTTTAACCAGTTAAAAAATTCTTCAACTGCTTCATCTGTATAACGTAAGGTTTGAAAATGTTGATTCACTGTTACATCTTCCGTAAGTGCTAGTGGAATACTAGTATTTTCTTCTTCTAATGGATATGGAAAATGGTTTGTAAGTGTAATAAACTTCGAATAGAAAGGTTGAGGGAGTTGTTCAATATATTCAACTGAATCTCTAAAAAAGAGTTTATCTTTTAAGCCGTAGTCAAGTACACGATCCGCACTCATATCATAGTAATTGGAATCAAAGAAATAATCGTACCCAAAACTTCTGTACGTATCATTTCTATTCCAGAATGTTCCCGTATTTCCGTGAAATGCTGCCGTTGTATAGTCTTTTTCTTCCGACAAAATCTTTGGTGTCGCATGAAAAATGTTATCCGTCCCTAATACTTGAAAAGCACTTCCCTCTGGTAAGCCAAAGAGAGAATTTTCAGCTAATACTTCTGCATCCGAAGACTTACCTTGTCCTGTTTGATGGAAAAAATTATTAAAACGAATTGTTGAGTCGTCATGATATATACTGTTTAAAAAAGGAGTTACTACATGTGTATCTCCATTTTCATCTTCAATTTCAAAATCAATCACATACTGTTGGGCACTTTCTAAAACAATAGTAATAACATTACGGCCTTCAGCAATTCCATAGTATTCATCATTAGGTGCCGCATGGTTTGTCTGCGCAAAATTATAAACCTCTGTTAAATCCCCTTCATCTGCTTGCGCACGGAC
>DAIOTF010000002.1:0-41666 GCA_036752165.1 Atopostipes sp. | reverse complement strand
GTAGAAAGTGTTAAGAAATCAGCAAATTCACGATAATAAAGAATATTCCCATAAAGTAAGGTACTCATCAAAAAATAAATAATGAATAGCCCACGTAAAGCATTCTTCTTCTCTTCAAAGTATAACGATAGGGATAATAACACAATCCCTAAAGGAATTGGATTTATCCATAAAATAATCGTTTGAAAGATTCCTTGCACTCCTAAAGAAAATTCCAGGTAATAAGCTAAAATTGTTTTTATCCATACAAAAAATAGAGCAATTACAAATACTCCTATTCGTTGATTATTATTAAATTTTTCTTTTATTGTTTCCACTTTAAAAAGCCTCCTAATAGTAGTTCTAAAAAAATTGAACCACCTTACAAAGCACTATTTTACATTACTTTCACACTTTACACAAACTTTACTTTAAAAATACATCGGAAGTCTGAGGTAAATTTAGCTTAAGCCGACTATTCTTTTTTTCTTGGCAAAATAATTGTAAATGTACTTCCTTTTCCTACAGTACTTTCAACTTGAATATCCCCATCATGTATTTCAACCAATTGTTTAACAATAGACAAGCCTAAACCTGATTCTCCATATTTTGTGTTTTTTCTTGAAGGGTCTGCTTTATAATAACGATCCCAAATGTCTGACATTTCTTGCTCAGTCATCCCTAAACCTGTATCCGTCACGGAAATTTCTGTTATTTCTTTTGTTTGCTTGGCGGTTATCATTATTTCACCATCTTTTGTAAATTGTAAAGCATTCTTAAGTAAATTTACTATAATTTGTTTCATTCGATCAAAATCAGCATATACCTCTATTTCATCTGTAATATCTTTAATAATAATTTTATTATTCGAATCTTTTGCTATCGGATCTAATTGCTCTTTTATCTCTTCAAGTGCCTCAAGTAATGGGAACTTATTCTTCTTAAGAACGATTCGGTTCATTTGAATGTTTTCATAGTCTAGATTCTCATTCACCAAACGAATAAGTCTAGTGGTCTCTTTCCGCATCAATTGTATACTACGTAATTCTTGTTTTTCATCAAAAATGCCATATTCTAAGCCTTCAAGCAACCCATTAATTGTTGTTAAAGGTGTTCGCATTTCATGAGCGACGTCTTGCATAAATGTTTTACGACGATCTTCTAAATGTAAAACTTCTTTCCGCCATTCTTTTAACGCTTGAATCATTGTATTGAAATTCGCTGATAAACGATCAATTTCATCACGATTTTTGTGAGAAATATGGATATTGTAATCACCTAAAGCAACTTTTTGAGCCGCCTGACTTAATCGATTGACTCTTTTTACAAAGAAATAAGAAAACATCATACTCAAAAGAATAGCGGCCACCGTTGCTATAATAAAGGCTCGAAAGACATTCCAACGAAGATTCTCCATTTGAATATCGATTTGGCTTACTGGACGACCTATACCGACAAACCCTTCATAACCACCATCATCCGTAAAAACAGGTACATAAATTAGCGCTGTTTCTATTTGATTTCCTCTTAAATCATTTGTTTGCGTATGAAGGAGTAAGTTTTCGCCAGTCTCTAATTTCTTTCTGTTTTTTCTATTTAAATCGACTCGCACATGTCGATGGTTTTCAGGAAAAATAAGATGCCCATCTTTATCATAAAAGCCAAAATCTACTTGTTGGTTTTTTAAAATCATTTGATAGCTTTCTAGAACTGCTGGATTATTATGCGCATCTTCAAGTATTTCTGCATGATTCAATAAGCTTTCTTCCGTCGTACTAAGGAGTTGATGGCGTCCAAAGTGCAAAATTGTAGCAAAAGTAATTCCCATTAATGTCAAAATGACCAGGAGAAAGCCAACCATCAACTGAAAAAAGTAGGGAAATCTTAATCTCATTCGAAATCACCTGTGTCATCAAACTTATACCCTACACCCCAAACTGTTTGAATCACTTGAGGTCCGTTCTTTAAGAGTTTTTGACGAAGTTTTTTAATATGTGCGTCAACCGTACGTTCATCACCAAAATAGTCATAATTCCACACTTGTTGAAGCAACTGTTCTCTTGAAAATACACGCCGCGGACTGTTTGCCAATGTATACAGTAAATCAAACTCTTTAGGTGTTAAATCTTCTAAAGGCTCCTCATACAAAATAATCTGACGTGTGTCACGATTGATTTTTAAATGTTCTGTTTCCACATCGTAGGCATATTCTACAGTTTGGCTTTCTTTTTCCGAAAACTGTCCTAAAAAGTTCACTCTACGTGCTGTTGATTTGATGCGAGCAACCAAAGTTAACGGACTAAATGGTTTTGTCACATAATCATCTGCACCTATTTCTAAACCGATGACTTCATCGCTTTCTGAATCTTTTGCCGTTAACATAATAACTGGGACTTCTTTATCATTCTTTCGAATTTCTCGGCAAATTTGGATACCATCCATCGAAGGCAACATGATATCTAAAATAATTAAATCATATTCTTTGGAATTTTTTATGTATTCATCCAGTCCTTCTTTCCCATCGTGAACAAACGTTACTTCCCAATCTTCCTTCTCAAAAAACATCTCGATCATTTCACAAACAGATTCATTATCTTCAATCATTAATATATGCATGATGCACCTCTCATATTTCAGTTCTCAATATTCAAAACTCTATTTATCTTATTAATTATATACTGAATATGTGAATAATCTATTAAGTTTAGTAAGAATTGATGAAATTATAGCAAAAAAAACTAACTACAAAAGCTGAGATGTAGTTAGTTTTATAGGGTTTAGTTAGATATGTTTAATTTTATTAATTTTTTATAGCCTTTGTTCGCCATTGGCTGTTTGAATGTACTGTTTATCTTTTTCGTTATTCAAAGCTTGATTGTTTCTTTTGGTTTGTAAAAAATGAACACTTTCTACTAGCATTTCAACTACATATACAGTAGTTTCTTTTTCACTCATATAACGTCGAGATTGAATTTTTCCATCTAAACCTATAAGATCGCCTTTACTACAATACTGCTCGATTAACTCTGCCCTCTTGCCCCATGCAACAAAATTTAGAAAATCAGCTTCAGGTCCTCCTTCTTTTTTTATCATTTTTGGGATAGCTATTGCATTATTCATTACGACTTTCCCATTTCCAACATCCTTTAACACAACTTCTCGAACAATTCTTCCTACAACATTTACACGGTTCATTCTACTCCACTCTCCTATATATATTTTGTAGGCTATGAATATCCTTTATCTAATAAACAAAAGATATAAATATCCCCCTATATATATAAATACCCTTTTTTCTTCAATTCCACGAAACTATTTTATTTTATTTACAAAAAAATAAAAAAACGACTAGATTTTCATCTAGCCGATTGTCCTTATTATTTAATTAAACACAAAATTAAAGATATGTTTCCAGAGTTCAGGATTAAATACTTCCATAGGGTCCGCGCCATCCCCTAAAATGCTGTAGCCTAACATTGCTCCTACAGCAAAGGCTACGAGGACTAAGAGGACCACCAAAACAAAGCGTAGCAGAAAAAACATCGTGCTTTTTAACACATTGGTCCATTCCATATTTACAGCCTTCTTTCTTTTATGATTCTTAACGTTTTAATTTGTGTATATTGTCCAGTAAAATGCCTGTTCCTAAAGCTACAGAATCGAGTGGACTTTCTGCTTTAAAGACAGGTACTTTTAATTCTTCAACGAGTAATTGATCAATACCACTTAATAATGCCCCACCACCAGTAATGATTACTCCATGGTCAATAATATCTGCGGATAACTCAGGGGGTGTTTTTTCTAAAACATCTTTCGCAGCTAATACAATTTCACGCATAGATTCTTTTGTAGCCTCTAGCACTTCTTTTGAAGTGATTGTGACAGTTTTCGGTAAACCACTTACCATATCACGGCCACGAATATCTAGTTTCTCTTCACGTGTTTCGTCAAACACCTCTCCGATTTGAACCTTTACATCTTCTGACGTTCGATCACCAATCAGTAAACCATGTTTGTGTTTAATGTATTCTTTAATATTACTATCTAAAGTATCCCCCGCGATTTTGATTGACTGGCTAGTAACAATACCTCCCATTGATAACACCGCAACATCTGTGGTTCCACCACCGACATCGATAACCATATTACCGCTCGGTTCGAAGATATCCATTCCTGCCCCAATAGCCGCTACTTTTGGCTCTTCTTCAAGATAGACATTCTTACCACCAGCTTTTTCAGCCACTTCTATAATCGCTTTTTGCTCAATACCTGTCACATTTGTTGGTGTACAAATAATGATATTTGGTTTTGACAAAAATCCTTTTACATTAATTTTATCAATAAAATAAGAAATCATAGCTTCAGTCACATCAAAGTCAGCGATCACTCCACCTTTTAATGGGCGGATGGCTTTAATGTGTCCAGGTGTACGACCTACCATTAGATAAGCCTCTTCTCCAACAGCTAATACTTCATTAGTATCTGTATTTATTGCCACAACTGAAGGCTCGTTAATTACAATTCCCTTACCTTTAATATGCACGAGAACGTTAGCAGTCCCCAAATCAATTCCTATATCTTTTGCCATGAAACATTTCCTCCTGAGTAATCCTAGAAACTATAATTTTTTATTTACAATTCATTCATTTTTCTTCATCTTTCCTATTTTACTCTATTAAGCTTGAAAACACAATATCTGCCATAGAATAATTAAGAATGTATGAATTCAATCATTCTTTTATTTTACAAAATAAAAACACCTTAGGATTCTTTAGGAATGCTAAGGCGTTAAAAGCAATATTTAATTAGACAATTTCGACTTGAACTGCTTGATCTTGTTTTTTACTTACTCGTTCAATATCAGCACCTAAAGCCGCAAGCTTTTCATGGAACTTATAATATCCACGATCTAAATGTTGCAATTCTGTGACTCTCGTATGTCCATCTGCAATAAGTCCTGCTAAAATAAGTGCAGCAGAGGCACGTAAATCGCTAGATGCAACTTCAGCAGCTTCAAGTTGGGAACCGCCTCGGATAATTGCTTGACGACCACTAATCTGGAAATGTCCATCCATTTTACGCATCTCTTCTAAATGCATATAACGATTTTCAAATACATTTTCTTGAACGATACTTGTACCCTCTGCTTTTAATTGAGCAACCGTTAATTGAGCTTGCATATCTGTTGGGAACCCTGGATAGGGTTGTGTTTTAAAATCTGTTGCATATAATTTCTTAGGTCCAACGACACGAATCCCTGTTGCTTCTTCAGTAACAACTACTCCCATTTCTCGTAGTTTTGAAATGAGTGGGCGATTATGTTGACTAACTGCGTCTTGAATCAAGACATCCCCTTCAGTGATTGCCGCAGCAACCATGAAAGTTCCAGCTTCAATTCGATCTGGAATAATGGTATGAGTTGTTCCTGTTAACTCTTCTACACCTTCAATACGAATCGTATCCGTACCAGCACCGATAACATTTGCACCCATACGGTTCAAATAATTAGCTAGATCTACAATTTCAGGCTCACGCGCTGCATTTTCAATGGTTGTTGTTCCTTTTGCCATAGAAGCAGCCATCATAATATTTTGTGTTGCTCCTACACTAGGGAAATCTAAGTATATTTCTGCACCCATTAACTGATCAACTGTTGCATCTAAGTAACCATTTCCTTGTGTAATTTCAACACCCATTGCTTCAAAACCTTTTAAATGCAAATCAATTGGACGTGTTCCAATTGAACAACCTCCAGGCATAGCTACACGCGCATAACCATTCCGAGCCAAAAGTGGCCCCATAACTAATATTGATGCACGCATCATATTCATAAATTCAAATGGCGTATCGCTATTTAACTGCATTGTCGCATCTGCGACCATTGTTTGTTTTTCTTCGTTAAAGTCAATCTCAATATTTAGATGCCTTAAAACTTTTTTCATCGTATAAATATCTGATAATAAAGGGACATTATCAAATGTACTTGGTGTATTTTGTCCTAATAGACTTGCTGCCAAGATAGGCAAAGCAGCATTTTTTGCCCCTTCAACTTTTACTGTACCAGTAAGACGCTTGCCTCCACCTACAATAATTGTATCCATTTTTAATCCTCCTACTCCCTCTCCACACATAACTGACACATTTCATTTTATAGGAATAAAATGTGTATCGCGATTAATACGGTTCGAATAAATTGAACGCGTCATAATAGAATACGTAATCTATAAATCAATTTCGGGGTACCTCAAGATTTTTCTACATTATTCTCTTAAATTATTGAAAAAAATAAATAAGATTTTGTGAGTATGTCAAAAATTCTAGAAAAAACGAACTTAGATTGTAACCCAATACGATGGAAACGATAATATAAAGTGCTCTAATTTCTTGCGTCTTATATTTTTTAAATAAATGATCCATTCGTAAACTTTGTAAACTCCAAAAACTTATCCCTACAAAAAAGATATGAGAGATTAAAGTAATTAATGATTGAATTCGTATAAACTCCATTTAAAACCCTCTCTTAGTAAGAGAGACATAATGTCCTCTTATAAAGTCCCAAATAGACGGTCTCCCGCATCTCCCAAACCAGGAACAATGTATGCATCTTCATTTAATTTTTCATCCAAGCCTGCTGTAAAAATCTCAACATCTGGATGAGCATCTTGCATAGCTTTAACCCCTTCAGGTGCTGCTACTAAACAAATAAATTTAATATTTTCAGCTTTAGCTCCTCGCTCAATAACCGAGTCGATTGCTGCGATAGCTGAACCACCCGTAGCGAGCATTGGATCAACTAAGTATACTTGTCGGTCTTCTAAATTACTTGGCATTTTCACAAAGTATTCTACAGGTTGCATCGTTTCTTCATCACGATAAAGACCAACATGTCCAACTCGAGCAGCTGGAATTAAATCTAAGATACCATCAACCATTCCTAAACCAGCCCGTAATATAGGCGCAATAACGACTTTTTTACCTGCTATCGCTTTTTGGGTAGATTTGACTAAAGGTGTTTCGATTTCAATGTCTTCTAAAGGTAAATCTCGAGAAACTTCATAAGCAAGTAAACGAGCCAACTCATTAACTAAATCTCTAAAATCTTTAGTACCTGTATTCTTGTCTCTTAAAATAGTTAATTTATGCTCAATTAAAGGGTGTTTGATTACGTGAAACTTTCCCATTTTCTTTCGCTCCTTTTATTTATACTGCTATTTTCCATCTTTACAACATTACACAATTTCTCTCAATAAATCTACTCTTATTCACAAGTTATATCGTTTTTTCTGCTGCATTCTTTAAACGATTCATAAAAGCATGACTATCCGCTCTATTTTCATACGATTCAGCTAATATAACTGTTGCGTTTGTCTGCTCTAATGTGCGTAAACCATCAAAAAATTTACGATTCGCCGATGTGATATCTTCCGCTTGTCCTAATGAATAAGATGTTTCAACTTTTTTAGAATATTTGTGGACAATTTCCTCACTAGCTAGAAGTGCAATTTTTTCACCTTGAGCGTGCATTCTCTTTAGATTACCATCCCAATCTGTACGGATAATATGCAATGGAATAGACGGTTTATAATGTTTTTCATTTTTAGTTGGTTCTAAAATATAAATTTGTTGTTGGATTGTCTCTTCGATTTGCTGCTTAGAAATATTTCCTGGTCGTAAAAGGATAGGTTTATCTGGATTTGAATAATCCAAAACTGTTGATTCTATTCCGGTCGAAGTTTCTCCCCCATTAATAACAGCTGAAATTTTACCGTTCAAATCACCTAAAACATGTTCTGCTTTAGTTGGACTTGGACGCCCCGAGGTGTTTGCGCTTGGTGTTGCTAAAGGTGTCCCACACATTTTAATAAAGTCTAAAGCGATTTGATTATCCGGCATCCGCATCCCAATTGAATCTTTTCCAGCAGTTACTGTCGAAGCAAATAAACCTTTATTTTTTAAAATAATTGTTAAAGGACCAGGCCAAAATTTTTCAGTCAGTAACCAAACTTCATCAGCAATATTTTCTGTATATTTTTTAATATCTTCTGCTTCCCCGATAAGAACACTAATTGGTCGATCTGCAGGCCGTCCTTTAGCTTCAAATATTTTTTTAACAGCTTCTTCATTCGTAGCATCTGCCCCTAATCCGTATACCGTATCCGTTGGAAAAGCGACAATTTCACCTTGATGAATAAAGGCTGCAGCTTGTTTTATTTGATTTTCATTTAACATTTGAGTTTCCACAGTAAACCATTCTCTCTGTTTTAATTGTTTTTTTATTTTTTAGACTTTTAAGTATAGATGGCGACGACTCGATCTAAATGATTAAAATCTTGCCAAATTTCTACAGTAGCCTCTGGCAAGTGTTCTTCCATGATTTTGGCTACTTGAGGGCCTTGTTGATAGCCTATTTCTAAAAACACCTTCGCACCTGTTTTTAAATGCTTTGGTAAAAATAAAGCTAATTCTTTATAAATAGCTAAGCCTTCATCAGCCGCAAACAACGCGCCTTTAGGTTCATAATCCAAGACAGATCTATCCATCACATCGACTTCATTTTCGCTTATATATGGTGGATTACATAAAATCACATCAAATTGTTGTCCACTGACAGGCTCCAATAAGTTACCTAATTCAAAAGAAACATCTGCTTTTAATCGCTGAGCATTTTCTTTAGCAACGAGTAAAGCCTCTTTACTTATATCCGTTATTGTCACCTTATCCTCCGGGCGTTCTAACTTATGCGTTATACCTAAAATACCCGTCCCTGTACCAATATCAATAACTTTTAAGGGGTTTTGAGGCAAGTATTTTAAAACGCGATCCTGCCACTCTTCTGTCTCTGGCCTAGGAATTAGCGTATCCTTTGTGACTTTGAATTTCCGGTTGTAATACCACTCGTGTCCGATAATTTGTTGCACAGGCTGCCCTTTAAAAAAGGCGTCTAAATCTTGATTAAATTGTTCGAGCGCCTCATCTGAAATCGGATTTTGGTAATTTAAAACTAGCTCTGTTTTATCCCATCCTAATCGTTCCCGCAGCAACCATTCAGAGACAAAAGAAGAATGTCCAATTTCTGCCAAAAAAGAAGAAGCCCTTTGGAGGACTTCATAATAAGTGAGGTGACCCGTATTTTCAATTAACATATTATAACTGCTCCAGTTTTACGGCCTGATCGTGAAGGGTTAATTCTTCAACGATTTCATCTAAATCTCCGCCTAGCACTT
Organism: Atopostipes sp.; assembly: GCA_036752165.1. Taxonomy (GTDB): domain Bacteria; phylum Bacillota; class Bacilli; order Lactobacillales; family Carnobacteriaceae_A; genus Atopostipes. The sequence continues at coordinate 32,463 of DAIOTF010000002.1, read as the reverse complement.
GTTCTAATTTATGCACCGTTAAATTAATGCGGTGGTCTGTAATACGGCCTTGTGGGTAATTATATGTACGGATTCGTTCTGAACGGTCTCCCGTACCAATCGCTGATTTACGTTCAGCATCTACTTCTGCTTGAGCGGCTTGTTCATAATGGTCATATACACGCGAACGTAAAATTTTCATTGCTTTTTCACGGTTTTTCAATTGAGAACGTTCATCTTGCATCGCCACTACTATTCCCGTTGGCTCATGTGTCAGACGGACAGCCGAGTCGGTCATGTTTACGTGCTGACCCCCGGCACCACTGGCACGATAAATATCCACACGAATATCGTTTTGGTCAATATCTACTTCAACATCCTCAACTTCTGGCATAACTACCACTGTTGCCGTTGACGTGTGTACGCGACCTTGTGATTCTGTTTCAGGAACTCGTTGGACTCGATGTGCACCATTTTCATATTTTAATTTCGAATAAACATCTCTTCCTGTAATGGATAAAATAACTTCTTTAAAGCCACCGATACCTGTCGAATTTGCTTCAAGAACTTCTGTTTTCCAGCCATTCTTATCTGCAAATTTTTGATACATATGAAGAAGGTCCCCAGCAAATAATTGTGCTTCATCTCCACCAGCTGCTCCACGAATTTCCATGATAATATCTTTTCCATCATTTTCATCTTTTGGAATGAGAAGAACTTTTAATTTCTCCTCTTTTTCAGCTTTTTGAGCCAATAGCTCTTCACGTTCCATTTCAGCTAGCTCTTTCATCTCTGGATCCAAAGATTCTTTTAATAGTTCTTCAGTATCTTCTAAACCTTGCTTGATTTCTTTATATTCATTGTATTCTTGAATCGTTTCTCGAAGGTCGCCTTCTTCTTTACTTAATTCTCGTAGTTTATTTGTGTCTTTTGTTATTTCAGGATCACTTAGCATGGCATTGATTTCGCCATATCGGATTTCAACATTCTCTAATTGGTCAAAAATATCCATTTTAATCTCTTCTTTCTTCAATTTCTGGGTGGAAATAATGGTAACGACAGACCGGGAAATAACTTTCATTTCCACCTATTTGAATTTGTTCGCCTTCGTAAACAGGCTTTCCATCACTCAGTCGCAAATTCATAATCGCTTTCTTGCCACAATACCAACAAATCGTTTTAATCTCTTCTATTTTTTCAGCATACAGTAATAAGTATTTAGAACCTTCAAATAAATTATTCATAAAATCATTTTTTAAACCAAATGTCATAACCGGTATATCTAATTCGTCGGCTATTCTTGTTAATTGAATGACATGTTCTTTATTTAAAAACTGTGCTTCATCAATCAATACACACCAGATTTTTTCATTCGCATTTTTAATCTCTTTAAAGATGTCCGTATCCTCATGAATTGGCGTCACTTTACGATTCATCCCGGTTCGGCTAGAGATAACACCTACACCATCTCGATCATCTACACCACTTGTGTAAATTCGCACCGCTTTATTTTGCTCTTCATAGTTATGCGCAACTTTTAATACTTCAATCGATTTTCCACTATTCATCGCGCCATATCTAAAATATAATTGTGCCATTCTGTTCAACCTTCCAATTTAAACTTATTTAAAATAAATTTAGCTGTTAATAGTCCTTTAAAATTATAACGAATGCAAGAGAAAAGTACAAGATATACATTAAAAGAGCTCCTTCAACATTCATTGTTGAAAGAGCTTTTTAAATTGTTGCTTAAGCAAAAACTAAATCATCATCTTCAGGAGTGGCAAACTGCGCATTATAAATATCTGCATAGAAGCCATTCTTTTCAATTAATTCATCATGAGTGCCTGTTTCTACCACGTCACCATGGTTCATAACAATAATTTTATCTGCATCTCTAATCGTTGATAGACGATGTGCTACAACAAAACTCGTACGATCCGCTAAGACGTTATTCATTGCCTCTTGGATCAACACTTCTGTACGTGTATCGACTGAAGAAGTTGCCTCATCTAAAATTAAGATTTCTGGATCAGCTAAGAAAGCTCGTGCAATGGTAATTAATTGCTTTTGTCCTTGTGAGATGTTCGTTGCTTCTTCGTTAATGATTGTATTGTATCCTTTAGGTAGGCGACGAACAAATTCATCCACATGTGCGGCTTTTGCTGCGTTTAGGATGTCTTCATCTGTTGCCTCATCATTGCCATAAGCAATATTTTCCCAAATCGTTCCATTGAATAGCCAAGTATCTTGAAGCACCATTGAATAGCGTGTACGAATTTCTTCACGGGTGAAGTCTCGAATATCTTGACCTTTGTAGCGAATACTTCCCCCATTAACATCGTAGAAACGCTCCAATAAGTTAATTAAAGTTGATTTACCTGCGCCTGTTGGTCCAACAATGGCAATCATTTCGCCCTCTTCAACTTCAACGTTGAAATCTGTCATCAATAATTCATCTTCACCATAACCAAATTGAACATTTTCAAACTCAATAATGTAAGGAGAGTCTTCTTTCACTGGAACATTGGCTTGGACTTCTTCCATTTCAGGTTCATCCAACATTTCAAATATACGCTCACACGCTGCAATGGTTACTTGAATACTGTTTGCTAGTTGAGCAACTTGACGAACAGGTTGTGAAAAGCGGTTTGTATATTGAATAAAGGCTTGAACATGTCCAAGTGGAACCGTTCCATTCAGTACGCCAAATCCACCATACAAAGTAACGCCAAATATTCCTAAATCTCGCGCAAAGTTTACCGCTGGCATCATGATACCTGAGAAAAACTGTGCTTTCCACGAAGCCTCGTATAACTCATCGCTATGAACTTTTAGACGTGCTATTTCATTGTCTTCACGATTATATGTTCGAACAATCGTATGCCCAGAATAAGTTTCTTCTACTCGGTCGTTTAACTGCCCAACCACTCGTTGTTGCTTTGCAAATTGTTTCTGTGATTTTGGTGCTAAAAATGCAATTAAAATGGCACTCAAACCAACACTTGCGATAACAATTAGTGAAAGTTTAAAGTTCACTAAAACCATTGCAACTAAAACTGTAATGAAAGTTACACTGGCCAATATAAATTGGGTCAAAGATTGTTGTAACGTTGTCGCCACTTGTTCTACATCGTTTACTGCTCGTGACATAATATCACCGGTCGAGTTCGTATCAAAATATTCAATCGGTAATCGACCTAATTTTTCTTTTAAATCTTTTCGCATATCGTATACAGTTCTTTGAGCTACCACACCTGTAACATAATTTTGTACATATCTAAATACTGCCTGTAAAACGTATAGAACAGATAAGGTAAGCAATATTTTATTAATCGCTCCGAAGTCTATGGGAAAAGTCTCGACCGACACTCCAGCATCACGCAACGCCATTCCTTCAGTTACCCCATCGAAGATAACGGTAGTTGCCTGACCGACAAGATTCGGTGTAATTGCCGAGAAGATAGCTGCTGCGATTGCAAAAATGATAGTCAAAAATAACGCCCAAAAACGCGAGGACATATATTTAATTAAACGTCGAATCGTTCCCCAAAAGTCTTTCGCTTTTCTAGCTCGTGGAATTTGAGGTGTTTGATTTTTAGCCATTAAATATCATCCCCTTTCATTTGTGACTCAATAATTTCTTGATAAACTGCATTCGATTCTTTTAACTCTTCATGTGTTCCTTGACCCACAATACGCCCGTGATCAAGTACTAATATTTGTTCTGCATCTAAGACAGTACTAATTCTTTGAGCAATAATTACCACTGCTTTATCTTTAGTAACTGGTTTTAATGCTTTGCGTAAATTTGCATCCGTTTTAAAGTCTAAAGCTGAAAACGAATCATCGAATACTAATAATTTCGCATTTGTAGCTAAGGCACGGGCAATACTCAAACGTTGTCGTTGACCACCTGAAAAGTTTGACCCACCTTGCTCTACACGAGCATCCAGTTTCTTAGGTAATTCTGAAACGAAATCTGCTCCCTGAGCCACTTCTAAAGCCTGCCACAATTCATCCTCTGTAGCTTCTGTATTTCCATACATTAAGTTCTCACGAATCGTCCCTGAAAATAATTGCGCTTGTTGAGGTGCAAAACCAATTAATGCGCGTAAATCTTCTTGACTTATATCACGAATATCTGTGCCATTAAATCTGACAGCACCTGAATCCACATCATATAAACGAATAAATAAATTCGACAGTGTTGATTTACCAGCACCTGTACCCCCGATAATTGCTAAGCGTTCCCCTTGTTTAAGTGAAAAGTTAATATTTTCTAACGCTAGTTTTTCTGCTCCAGGATATCTAAAATTAACTTGATCAAATTCAATAAGAATTTCCTCATTCGCCATATCTAATTCTAACGGTCTTTTTGGATCTTCAATTTGATTCGGTGTATCTATGACTTCAAGTACACGTTCAATTGCTACTTGCGCTCTCGGTAACATGGTAATAATCATCGATAACATCATGATTCCCATTAAAATATTCATTGAATATGAAGTAAATGCGATTAAGTTACCTACTTGCATTTCACCAACACTAATATATTGAGCTCCAAAGTAAAAAATCAATATGGTTGTACCACTTGCTAGTAAAATCATAAGCGGCATTAAAGAAGCCATATAAACATGAGCAGATAAAGAGGTATCTTTGTAATCTGTGTTTGCTTCATCAAAACGGTCTTCTTCGTACTCTTCTTGTCTAAAAGCTCGTATAACTCGAATACCTGTCAATCCTTCACGGAAAATTCGGTTAATTTGATCCGTCTTTACTTGTAATGAGCGAAACAGTGGACTCACTTTTCTGAGTACAAAAGCGATTAATACGACCAATATGGGAACAATAATCAGAAAAATAAAAGTCAATTGTGGTTCACGCATGTATGCAAAAATAGCTGCAAACAAAATTCTCAATGGATCTAATACCATTAAGCGCAAAACAAACATCAATACTTGCTGAATTTGCATAACGTCACTCGTTGTACGAGTCATCAGAGTAGATGTTCCAAAACCATCAATTTCCTCATTTGAAAAATACATTATTTTATCAAAGAGTTGTTCTCTCAATATAGAACCTACTGCTTGTGATTCTGTAGCTGAGAAATACACATTCAAAATAGAGGCTATAAACCCTATAAGGGCAACCACTACCATTAAACCACCATTGCGGATGATATAGTCGATATCCCCTAATGCTACCCCATAATCCACAATGTCAGCAGCTATTGTCGGAATGAGTAATAACGTAGCAGCTTGTATAATTAAAAATACGAAGAGCCACGCTATACGGCGTGGATTCAATAATTTAAAAATTCTTTTCATTAATTCATCTACTTCCTATTCTTTCTAAATAATTCTAATCTTTATTTATACCATAATAGAGCCAATCAACAGCTCTAGACGATTTACCTTTGATCTCTTTAACGGATAGATCATTCACAAATCCATCAATGATCATATGGTGAATTGTAGTAACCATAAAATAAATATATTCTAAAATCTCTTTACCAGAGTCCGTCTTGACATCGCTCATATCAATCACGTCAATAAATTGTTGCTGTTGTTTTTCTCGACTTGATGATTGATTCGACAAACTAAAAATACCATCTTTTCCAACTAAATGGTGATTGACATAAAGAAAAGTATTTTTGTAAAAGGAAAAATAATTTGAATGCACAAGCTCATCTATATACGAGTTAAAAAAAGACATGAGAGAATCATATAAATTCCCAGAATTCTGAATGAGTATATTCAATAGATCACTACGGTGAATGGTGTACAAGTGGTGAACGAGGTAGTTGTATAGATTTTCTTTATTGCCAAAATACTGATAAAAGCTACCTCTAGATATTTCAGCTTTCTTAACTATGTTAGTAATCGATGCATCACTAAAAGATTGTAAAGAAAATTCTTCTAAAGCAGCATTAATAATTCTTTCTTTTTTCTCTTCACTTAGATTGAGAAATGTTGGTGAACACACAATTTTCACTCCCTCTTCTTTATTAAATCTGCTCACAGCCATTATTCAATTATAGCCAATGTAATTTTTGAAAGCAAACTTCAGAATTTTAATCGATATATTAAACACATTTTATTCTTTTATTCCAGGATTTTTTTCGACAACTTCATCATAATAGTCATAACTTTCTCTTAACCATTCAAAAAATAAATTCCAAATTACACGCAACACACCAAAGCCTGGAACTGCTAAAATAAGCCCCATGAAACCAAATAAACTTCCAGCTATAAGAAGGATAAATAAAATAACTAAGGGATGAAGATCTAATTTGCTACCAAGAATCTGTGGACTAACGACTCGACCTTCAATGAGTTGCTCAACAGATAAGACTAAAATAACTTGCAAAACTTTCCAAGGTGAGACAAAGGCTCCTATAATTAGAGCAGGAACTGCAGATAGGATAGACCCTAAGTATGGAATAAGATTTAATAGACCTGCACTAATCGAAAGGAGCAATGCATAGTCAAGATCGATGATACGGTAACCTACATAAAATAATGTCGCCACAGATATCGCAACTAGTAATTCCCCTCGAACATATGCACCTATTTGAAAACTAGCTTGAGTCATAAACTTACTGACGATAGGCCGAGCTCTTGTAGGTGTAATGTTTATAATTCCTTGTTTAAATCGTGTACTGTCAGCTAAAAAATAATACAAAACAAAAGGCATCGTGAAGACTGTAACTACAACTTTCGCCACACTTCCAAAGAAAGTACCTAGACTATCGATGGTTACACTAAATAAATTAGTTAATTGAGCAGTAGCTCTTTCTATCAAATTCGTTTGTTGTATTTCTTGGTAAATTTGCGTTAACCAATCCGCGTCTACTAACTTTTCTAACTGCAGTAAAGCAGAATTCCAATACACAGGGAACTCTTCAATTAACGTATTGATTTGTTCGCGAATCCCAGGAATAAAAAATGTTACAAATAAGCCTATAACTAGAAGAAGTCCTAGAAAAACTAACCATATGGCCAATTTTCGGGACAACCCCTTTTTTTCTAAGCCATCAACAATTGGTTTAAATAAATAGTAAAAAATCATCGCAAAAACAACTGGTGGACCTACTATCGACAAAACTTGTCCTACCCAATCAAAAACATACGAAATTTTCAAAAACATATAAATAGTTAAAAATAGAAGAAATAAAATAACGAGTGAAGAAACAAATTTATTATCAATGACGTATTTCCAAAACCAAGTTTCAGATAGATGTTTTTTTTCACTGGTTTTTCTTTTTTGTAAATTATCCACAGGCTCAACCCCTTATTTGATACTGCTTATATTCTACCATATTCTTTTTAAGAATACGTGTACCTTATAAAAAATCCTTTCGGTTCATAGAAGGCTAAAATTTTTGGAAAGACTGGGAGTTTGCTATACTTATTTAGGCAGGAAAATATTTAAGGAGGACTATTCATGTCAATTGAATTATTATTAGGAACTTATACTAGGAAAACGAGTGAAGGTATTTACCGCATTGAACTTAATACAGACACAAAAAAACTAGAAAACTTATCTTTGATTGCTAAGATAGGAAACCCAACTTATTTAGCAACCAATAAGGATGCATCGATTATTTATACAATCATTAGTGAGGACGACCAAGGAGGTATTGCTTCCTTAGTTAAACAAGAAGATGGGAGCTATATCAAGCATTCGGTGGTTTTAGCTGAGGGTGCGGCACCTTGTTATGTTTCCTATGATGCTAATCGCCAATTGGTTTATACAGCCAACTATCATAATGGTGAGGTAGCCGTTTATAAAACGGATTCTCAAGGAAACTTATCGTTAACAGATACAGTTGCGCATAAAGGAAGTTCAGTTCACGAGAATCAGGATGCACCCCACGCCCATTATATGCACTTGACACCGGATGAAAAATTTGTTGTAGCATGTGATCTAGGAACGGATAAAGTGTATACCTATGAAGCCTCAGAAGAAGGGAAACTTACAGAGGTTACCCATTTAAAAGTGTCACCTGGCTCTGGTCCACGCCATTTAGTTTTCCACCCAACCTTAAATATGGCCTATTTATTTGGCGAATTAAGTAGTGAGGTTATTGTTTTAGCTTACAATACAGAGAGTGGCGGATTTAAAGTCGAACAAACCGTTTCAACTATACCATCAGACCATGAAGGCTTTAATAGTGGAGCAGCCATTCGTATATCAAGTGATGGAGGATTTTTATATGCGTCAAATCGTGGCCATAATTCAATTGTTCTTTACGAAGTAGCAGAAGATGGGAAAATTTCGCTCATTAATTACACACCAACGGAAGGTGAAACACCCCGTGATTTTAATTTAACACCCGATGAAAAATATTTGGTCGTTGGTCACCAGGACGAAGATTATCTAACGTTATTTGAAAGAAATGCTGATTCAGGAAAACTTAGTCTATTACAAAAAGAAATAACAGCTCCAGAAGTGGTATGTGTCGCACACGGTTAATAAAAAAAAGATGGAGTCAAAGGTCACTTAAACCTTTGACTCCATCTTTTTAAGTATACATATTGTGATTTAACTAATGACTACTTCCCCGATAACTTCACCAGGAGTTGAAGGTCCTGTTTTATCTAAAGTAAAGCTCTTCACTTCATCCATATTTGTGAAAACTACAATAACTGTTTTCGGTTTCTCCGCTACATCTAATGCATTTAAATCGACTGTAGCTAATAATGTGTCTTGAGAGACCTTGTCTCCTTCTTTGACATGGATTTCAAAAGGACCGCCTTCTAATTCAACTGTATCAACACCGATATGAACAAGAACCTCAATACCATTAGTTAATTCAAGTCCTAACGCATGTTTTGTTGGGAATACTGAAACAATTTTACCTTCAGCAGGGGCATAAATTTCTCCATTTGCCGGTTCTACCCCAAATCCATCCCCCATCATTTTTTGAGAAAATACTGGATCTGGAACCTCTTCAATAGAAATGACTTCACCTTCAACGAGATTATAAAGTTTTGCTTCTTTTTTCTTGTCTTTTTTCATAAAATCAAAAAGTGCCATCTTTTATCCCTTCTTTCTATTTATTTCATTCTTTCTTCATTATAAGCGATATTTTACAGTTTGACTAACAATAAGCAAATATGATTTTATACGTTTTCATCTACTGAAAAAGTTCATATGAAAACGATACCGTTTAAAATTCCTTTTGGATTTTACATAAAAGTAGAGTATTATGTTTAAGTAAGTATTTATAAGGAGTGAACAAATTTTGTTAGTAGAAATTATTAAATCAATTATCCTTGGAATTGTTCAAGGAATTACTGAATGGCTTCCTATTAGTAGTACTGGACATATGATTTTAGTGGATGAATTTTTAGAATTAAATCAAAGCCTTGCATTTAAAGAAATGTATTTTGTTGTTATTCAACTGGCTTCTGTTTTTGCAGTTATATTAATCTACTTTAAACGACTGAATCCATTTTCACAACCGACGAAAGACATGCAAAAGAAAACATGGAACATTTGGTTGAAAGTAATCATCGGAATTATTCCAGTCGGTATTGTCGGCTTATTATTCGAGGATATTGTCAATGACTATTTTTACAATTGGCAAACAGTTGCGATTGCCCTTATTGTTTATGGTATTGCTTTTATTCTTATCGAGCGTTGGAATAGAACCCGAGAAACAAAGATAAAAAGCTGGGATACTTTTACTCCTAAAAACGCTTTGCAAGTAGGACTGTTTCAAGTACTTTCACTCATTCCTGGAACATCTCGTTCCGGCTCAACCATTATGGGTGGTATTTTACTAGGTGCTGATCGTCCAATAGCCGCTGAATTTTCATTCTTTATGTCTATTCCGGTAATGTTTGGAGCAAGTCTAATTAAACTATTAGGTTTTGGATTTAATTTTACTCCTGAAGAATTTATCGTATTAATTGCTGGAAGTATTACTTCCTTTGTCGTTTCTTTCTTCGCAATTAAATTCCTAATGAACTATATTCAAAATAATGATTTTACTGCCTTTGGTTGGTACCGAATTATTATCGGAGCAGTGGTTATTTTCTACTTTGGATTTTTAGCTTAATGATTGTGCATCTACGTAACCACTAAAATAAATTTCCTTTGTTAAGCAACCTTAAAAGCTAAAAAATCAGACACGTCATGTGTCTGATTTTTTATTTTTCCTTTATCTCGTTTCTAAAATCGACTCTCGGTCCACCAGCTCGACACCCTCACCTGGTTTTGAATAGGAAGGCACATGCCAAATTTCATCCGCATACTGCTTGATTGTGAAGTCTGCAGAAAACGGACCACTTTCCGCAATATTTAATAGAGCCATTTGATTCCAAGCTTTTTGATCGGCATACAGCTCATCCACTGCTTGATGGGCTTCAACATAAGATGTGAAATCTTCAAGCACAAAATACTCATCCCCATAATGAACGAGTGAATCAAAAATTGCACGTCCTTCAGACTCAACTCCTGGAATCGTTCCATCAATAAGTGCATTCATGACTTTATGAATCAGTTTGTTGTTTTGGTACAGTTCATGAGGATTGTAATTTGGTCGAAGCTCATTTACCTCATCTGCATTTAAACCAAACAAGAACATATTCTCATCGCCGACCAATTGATTAATTTCCACGTTTGCCCCATCAAGAGTGGCGACGGTTAAAGCTCCATTGGACATCAATTTCATGTTACTTGTACCCGATGCTTCTTTACCCGCTAATGAAATTTGTTGTGAAACGTCCGCTGCTGGAATAATTTTTTCTGCGTAAGAAACGCCATAATTCTCTACGAAAACAATTTTTAGCTTATCCCCTACATCCGGATCATTATTGACTAAATCAGCTAAAGCGTTAATGACTTTAATAATTTCTTTTGCATAAAGATAACTTGGTGCAGCTTTTGCTCCAAAAATAAAGACACGCGGTTGAACTTCTTTTTCAGGATTTTCTTTAATGTCTAAATAGCGTGCTAAAATATGCAAGGCATTTAAGTGTTGACGCTTATACGCATGGAGTCGTTTAATTTGTACATCAAATATAGCATGTGGTGAAATCTTAAGATCAAATTGGCGTTCGACTAAATCTGCAAATCGTTTTTTGTTTTCAAGTTTTACTTCTGCTAGTTCATTTAGTGTCGCGTCATCATCTATAAATCCTTTTAACAATTTCAACTCAGATGGAGACACACGCCACTTATCACCTATTTTTTCATCAATCAGTGATGAAAGTAGTGGATTTGACAGATGAATCCAACGGCGATGCGTTACACCATTTGTTTTATTGTTGAATCGTTCTGGAAATAATCGATTAAACGGTTGTAATGTATCATCTTTTAAAATTTCAGTATGCAAGCGAGCTACACCATTGACACTATGGCTTCCAATAATTGCTAAGTGTGCCATATGCACCATACCGTCACGGATAATTGACGTGTCCCAGGCCTTTTGCTCTCCATAAATAGCTTTCACTTCTTCAATATGACGTGCATTAATTTCTTCAATAATCATATAAATACGAGGTAATAAGTTTTTCACCATATCTACTGGCCATTTTTCAAGAGCCTCAGATAAAACAGTATGATTGGTATAACTACATACATGTTTAGTAATTTCCCACGCTTTTTCCCAGCTTAACTTCTCTTCATCCAATAAAATTCGCATCAATTCCGGAACAACTAGCGCCGGGTGCGTATCGTTAATATGCATTTGGACATATTCATGCATATGTTTTCTCGGAATATTCAATTTTTTAAAATATCTTACAATAGATTGTACACCTGCAGAAACCATAAAGTATTCCTGTTTTAAACGAAGCAACAAACCTTCATAATCTGAATCATCTGGATATAAAACTTGTGTAATCTCTTGAATATCACGACGAGATTCAAGTGTTGCATAATTACTTTCTTCTTCTTCAGGAATTTCGGCAGACCATAGACGAATGTTATTTACAATACCATTTCGATATCCCACAGCTGGCGTATCGTAGGGAACAGCCAATACATTTAGAGTATTCTCATACTGAGGCACCATTTGACCCATTTCATCTTCTTCAAGCCAAACATTTCCACCAAATCGAACCATGCAAGAAGATTGTTCTTTTCGTATTTCCCAAACATTCTTACGTCTTAACCAGTTATCTGGAACTTCCACTTGGTAACCATCTACAAATTTCTGCTCAAATAAACCGTACTGGTAACGAATACCGTTTCCGTTCCCCGGTATTCCAAGTGACGCTAAAGAGTCCATGAAACACGAAGCTAAACGACCAAGACCACCGTTTCCTAAGGCCGGATCTGGTTCTGCACGTTCTACTTTTTCAGGATCTAATCCTAATTTTTCTAAACCTTCATGTACCGTATCAAATAAGCCCATATTGTACATATTATTTGTTAACTGAGTTCCTGGTAAAAACTCCATTGAAAAATAGTAAACTTGTTTAGCTTTACGGTCAAGATACATGGAACGGGTGTTGCTCCAGTCTTTGGCTAAATATTTACGAACCAGACGACCAAGTGCATGGTATTGTTGTTCAATCGATCCCTCTTCATATGTAAAGGCATAGATGGACTCAAACATTCCTTCATAATCTTCAATAAATTTATCCACTGTTAAGCTCATTTTCTTCCCCCAAAATTAGATTTTTTATAAAAACGGATGCTAATCAACTGAAGTACTGTTTAGCACGATAATTGATAGCATCCCATCGATTTTATTTACTTTATAGCGCCAGTCGCTTATATTGCTCAACATAAGCTTTCGCGGCTTTTTCCCAACTATTATCCTCTTCCATCGCTTGTTTAACTAAATTCGCCCACTCATCTGGGTAGTCATAATAAATCGTTAACGCATGATCTATCGTCGATTGCATGGTGTACGCATCAAAGTCATAAAAACTGAAACCTGTTCCTTCGCCTGTCACATGATGATAAGGGATAACAGAATCTTTTAATCCACCTACTTCATGTACTATTGGTAAGGTTCCATAGCGCATTGAATTCATTTGACTCAAACCACAAGGCTCGAATGCAGATGGCATCAAGAATAAGTCACATCCAGCATAAATGAGCTGTGCAAGATGAATATCAAAATCAATAATCCCTTTAAATTTATCGGGGTATTTTTCCGTATAATAACGGAAAGCGTCTTCGAAATAAGGTTTTCCAGTACCTAAAAGGACAATTTGAACCTCTCGATAGGTCATTAACTCATCCAAACTATCAATAATGAGTTGCACGCCCTTTTGCTCATCTAATCTTGTTACGACACCCATGATAGCGACTTCTTCATCTACAGGTAAGCCTACTTTTTCTTGTAACACAGCTTTATTTTTCTTCTTACCTTCTAAATCATCAATAGAAAAAGTTGCTGGTATCGACTGATCCGTCTCAGGATCATACATATCGTAATCAATTCCATTTAAGAGCCCAACTAATTTACTGCTGATTTTCTGCAAGTCCTCATGTAAACCCATGCCATATTCAGCTGTTTGAATTTCCTCAGCGTACGAAGGGCTTACCGTTGTGACCAAATCAGAATAGTAAAGACCACCCTTTAAAAAATTAACTCGATCGTGGTATTTTAATCCATGTTCATGGAATGCATCATAACCGATTCCAAATAAATCACCTAGTACATATTGATCAAATATCCCTTGGAACATGAGATTATGAATCGTAAATACCGTTCGGATATCTCTAAGGGCTATTTTCCAATGGTATTTATCTTTTAACAAAACTGGAATAGCTGCTGTTTGCCAGTCATTTACATGGAAAATATCAGGAATAAAGTCAACAACTTCCATCATTTCAATTGCTGCTAATTGGAAAAATGCGAAGCGTTCCGCATCGTCCCCGTAGCCATAAAAACCAGGTCGGTCAAAGTAGAAAAGATTGTCAATAAAGTAATAGATGACACCATCTTTATCTAGTTGCTTAATTCCACAATGTGTATTTCTCCATCCCACTTTTACGATGAATTCTTCGACATCCTCAAGTTGCTCTTTATACTCATCAGGCATTTCTTGAACAAAATAAGGAAGAATAACTCGAACTTCATGTCCTTGTTTAGCCAACTCTTTTGGTAAGGCCCCCAAAACATCACCTAAACCACCTGACTTAAAGAAGGGAGCACATTCTGTTGCTGCAAATAATAACTTCATTTATTTCATCCTTCCACAATGTCCCCATTAGAAAGTACTCGACACCCTTTACCGACTACAAGAGGATTATCTGGAGTTCCTGTTAATTTAGCACCTTTTTCTACATGTACTCGTTTATCTAAAATAACATATTCTAATTCTGCTCCTTCATCGATAAAGCAATTTTGAAGGATAATCGAATTATTAACTGTTGTATCTTGAGTGATTAGATTTTTCCTTGAAATGAGAGAATCCTCTACCACCCCGTAAATTTCACTATCATTAGCGATTAGTGAATTTTTAACGACCGAATGCTCACCATAATAAGTAGGTGCAGAGTTTTTAGATTTTGTAAGTACTGGTGATTCTCGATAAAATAGTGCATTGAATTTATTTTCATCCAACATGTCCATATGCGCATCAAAGTAGCTTTTTATATCTTCAATTGCCTTCATATAGCCTGTATATTCATACCCGACTACATTTTTATTCCCTTCTTCAATAGCCATTCGCAAAATGTTTTCTACAGAAACAAAAACAGATTTTTCTTCCAGTTTATCTAGGTAATGCATCATAACATCCATATTTGCTATCATAAAATCTAATCCAAATGCAACTGGTTCATCATCCCCACTGTACCCTTTCAATGGGAAAACTTCTTCGATATTCTTTTCAGGATTTTCTGCAATACGATAACCAGAAAAAATGGTCTCTTCTTTCACTTCATTTCGCGCAATTTTTTTATAAGCTACCGTTATATCACTATTTTTATCTTCGTGAAAATTGGCCATCGAGTCAATCTGTAGATTCGCTAAAACTCTAGAGCCGGTTAAAATGACGTATTTAGCTTTTGAACGCTTTAGATAATTTCTATGGTCATAATAATAATCTGCCATATATTCTTCGCGATCTTCAAGTGACGCCTTTAAATCAATTTGAGAGTGCGTAAACACGCCCCCACCTACAAAGTTATCTAGACCCCAGTTAATTCCTGATCGAATATGGTCATAGAGTGAACGACCTGTTCCAGAAATGAAAAGAGCTGCAGATTTTATCTTTGCATTCGACAAGCTTGAAAAAGGAAAATCGATTAAACGATAACGAGTTGCAAATGGCAAGGATGCAACAGGTCTTCTATCGGTTAATGGTTTTAAATTTTTTTCATCTTCTACTAAGTTTAAAATAGCTGCATATTTAGTCCTCATCTTTATAGCCCCCTACTCTTTCTTCGTTACCGACAACAGCAATATTTCCAGTTTCACCAACAAGCTCGGCGCCATCATAGATACGCGCATTTTCACCAATGATTGCTTTTTCAATATAGCAATTTTCACCAACAACCGTTCCTGGCATAATTACACTATCTTTTACAACTGATCCTTTACCAATCTTCACATTGTGACTCAATATAGAATGGTCTACTGTTCCTGCCACAAAACATCCATCTGTAATTAATGAGTTCGAGACAGATGCAGTATCCGTAACTTGTTGTGGTGTTGTGTTTACCGATTTGGAATAAATTCTCCAGGATGAATCTCTTAAATTGATTTCATGGTTTGGATCTAAAAACTCCATATTCGCTTCCCATAAACTCTCAATTGTTCCTACGTCTTTCCAGTACCCTTCAAAGTTATAGGCATAAACGGGTTCACCATTTCTTAAATAGGCTGGAATCACATGGTGTCCAAAATCACTAAAATCGGTAGCTTTAGATGCATTGTCTACTAAATATTGTTTCAGTCTTTTCCAAGTAAAGACGTAAATTCCCATCGAAGCTAGGTTTGACTTAGGATTTTCAGGTTTTTCTTCAAACTCCACGATACGATCCGTTTCGTCTGTGTTCATAATTCCGAAACGTGAAGCTTCCTCCCACGGAACTTCCATAACAGCAATTGTGAGAAGTGCATTTTTCTCTTTATGTTTTTCAATCATTTCATGGTAATCCATTTTGTAGATATGGTCTCCAGATAAAACAACAATAAACTCTGGATCGTATAAATCAATATAATCAATATTTTGATAAATCGCATGTGCCGTTCCTTCGAAAAACTTTTCACCATCCACACTTGAGTAAGGCTGCAATATAGTAGCCCCACCTAAATGCCGGTTAAGCCCCCAACTTTCTCCATCACCCACATGGTCATTTAAAACAAGGGGTTGATACTGTGTAACTACTCCGACGGTATTAATATTTGAGTTCGCACTATTGGATAATGCAAAGTCAATAATTCGATAATTCCCCCCAAAAGATACCGCTGGTTTGGCTGTTTGCTTCGTCAACTTACCTAGCCTCGATCCTTGACCTCCGGCTAATATCATAGCTACTGTTTCTGTTTTCATGTTATTCGGAAGAGATCCTTCCTTCACTCCTTCACTATAATTTTCCTATCATCTTTTACCTTACAACTAATTTAACTTTTTGAAGATTTTAATTCCTTACTTTTTTGGAACACCGTATACTCTTTTTGGTGCAAAAACCACCACGCTTAACGCTGGTAAAATTATCTCAATGGAATGGTCTTGATGATCTGCAGGTTCTTCTTCAGTTCGAATAGTCCCTTGGCCTTCTACCCAAGTACCACCTAGTTCTTGTAATTCAGAATTCCATACCTCTTCATATTGCCCTTTATATGGAACTCCTACACGTACATTTTGTCTTTCAACCGGTGTAAAGTTACAGCATATGACTAAGAAATCTCGTGGTTTTTTTCCTTTTCTTATAAAGAATAGTGTTGATTCATCACTGTTATCTGCATTTAAAATCTCTATCCCTTGATTTGTATGGTCAAGCTCCCATAATGACCGATTATCTTTATAGAAATGATTCAACTGCTTTTTGAACTCTAAATGTTTTCTGTTCATTTCATCATCTAGACTGTCCCAAACTAAACCTTCAGCGAAGCGCCACTCTAAAAATTGTCCAAATTCATTTCCCATAAAGTTCAACTTTTTACCTGGATGGAATATTTGATAAGACTGTAACGTTCGTAAGCCTGCAAATTGGTTGTAACGATCGCCCTGCATTTTATGCATTAATGACTTTTTACCATGAACCACTTCATCATGAGAGAACGGTAAAATAAAATTCTCATTAAAGGCATACATAAAGGAGAACGTAATTAAGTTAAAATGATCTTTTCTAAATAGAGGATCCATTTCAAAAAATCTAAGCGTGTCATTCATCCATCCCATATTCCATTTATAATTAAAGCCTAATCCGCCCTCCGATACTGGATGCGTAACACCCTCCCAAGCCGTACTTTCTTCAGCTGCCATAATCATCGAAGGATGACGTTCAAAAATAGTTGTGTTGAGTTTTTTTAAAAAAGCAACACCTTTACGATTATCATTCGAACCATCTTCGTTAAGTGTCCATGGTCCTTCATCATAATCCAGATAAAGCATGTTACTTACAGCATCTACGCGCAAGCCATCTAAATGGAAATTTTCTATCCAAAACAAAGCGTTAGAAATTAAGAAACTTTGAACTTCTGTTTTCCCTAAATCAAAATTCAGTGTTCCCCAACGAACGTTGTTAGCTAAATTCGGATCAGTATATTCAAATTGAGCGGTTCCATCATAATAAGCCATTCCATAATCATTGCGATTAAAATGGCCCGGAATCCAATCCATAATAATGCCGATACCTTGATTATGTGCCTCCTCTACAAAGTCTTGAAATTCTTCCATTGTTCCGTATTTAGAGGACAGTGCATAAAATCCAGTGGG
Source organism: Atopostipes sp. (assembly GCA_036752165.1). Lineage (GTDB taxonomy): Bacteria > Bacillota > Bacilli > Lactobacillales > Carnobacteriaceae_A > Atopostipes. Next base: position 14,617 of record DAIOTF010000002.1, on the reverse strand, counting down.
CTGATAACCCCAACTCGCATCTAATGGATGTTCCATAAGAGGCATAAATTCAATATGGGTAAAACCCATTTCTTGTACATAAGGTATTAGTTCTGCTTGTAATTCTGGAATCGTATACCAAGAGCCATCTTCATGTTGTTTCCATGAACTCAAATGGACTTCATAAATATTCATCGGCCGGTCGTAGACAGGCCAGCGATTGCGAGTTGCCATCCATCCACTATCTGTCCATTCTTTTTTTGGCAATTCTTTCACGATTGAAGCATCTTTTGGACGCACTTCAAATTCTAAAGCATAAGGGTCAATTTTATATCTGACCTCTCCATCTGCTTGAACAATTTTGTATTTGTAGCAGTCCCCCTCTTTGACATTCTGAACCACTGTTGTCCACGAACCTGTATCGCCAACTTTTTCGAGTACATGGTCTTCGTGCCAATCATTAAAATCACCAACTACCGCAATATTTTGAGCATTGGGTGCCCAGACAGTAAATCTCACCCCGTCTTCTTCTCTTTTATTTCCAAATGTATAGTAGCTATCGTAATATTCACCTTTATTAAATAAATATAACGCTTTTTCGAGTTCTTCATTGGTTAACTCTTTTGCATCTCTATTCATTCTTCTCTTCCTTTTGTATGAGAGAGTTTCAAATTAAAACTCTCACTTATTTTTAATTTAATTTTCATTTTAATGTATATACATAATTGTACCTTATTAAACGTATAAACTCAAAGCATAGTCGATTTTTCACAATCTAAAATCACTATTTTTATAACATTCATTCTTAAACAAAGGAATCGCTTACCCTCTACTCGTCGAACCCTTGTAATATAATTGTAATATAAAAATTAAGGTTTTAATAGGTAAATGGACTATTAATTTACAATGAGAAAATAAGCAATTGTTTAGAAAATAAGTCGTCTTTTTATTTCGTCATCACTTATATAATGGTATAATTCATTCAGAAGAATAGAAGGAGGTAAAACACGTGGAAACTTTACTCTTAATAATTGGTTTTATTGGCGTAATCGTATTCGTCTTGACTCCATGGACTAAAATGGGATTCTTCACAGCGTTAGCAAGTTTGAGCGGTTACTTTTATTTAGCTGGTTTATATAGTTGGACGCCTGTTATTTTATTTGTCATTGGCTTGGTTTTAATAGTTATGGAAGTATTTATTCCTGATTTTGGTTTACTTGGTATATTAGGACTCGTTTCAGTAGCTTTAGGACTTTATTATACAACGGGTGATTTTGGACTAATGGTTCGAGACTTAAGCTTAGCTTTAGTTGTCTCTGCCCTGTTAATTATTATTCTTGTACGGAAAGGTTACTCTTTCTCTAATCTCAATCGCTTAGTTCTTCAAACAAGTAGTCGAGAGAATAAAGGGCAAACTGAAGCTGAAGAAAAAATCCCTCTAAAAGTAGGGGCATTAGGAGAAGCAGTCACTCCCCTCCGCCCTTCTGGAAAAGCTTCTTTTGGTGGTCACTCTCAATCGATGGATGTTTTAAGTTCAGAAGGACATATTGCTAGTGGAACAAAAATTGTTATTTCAGAGATTTATGGAACTAAAATTGTAGTAAGAAAAGAACAATAAAAAGAATTGAGGAGAGATATTATGGAATTTTTATTTGATTCAAGTTTTATAGGATATATTATTATTTTTATTATTCTATTGGCTTTCATCAGTATATTTTTTAGATTCGTACCGGTTGGCTTGTGGGTTACAGCCTACTTCTCCGGTGTTAAAGTAGGTTTATTCAACCTAGTTGGTATGCGTCTGCGACGGGTAAATCCTAGCGATATTATTCGCCCACAGATTAAAGCGACAAAAGCTGGGCTTAATTTAGATATTAATGAATTAGAAGCGCATCATTTAGCGGGTGGGAATATCAATGATGTAATCGATGCTCTAATAGCATCTGAACGCGCAAACATTGACCTTCCTTTTGAACAAGCTGCTGCTATTGATTTAGCTGGACGTAATGTATTTGAAGCTGTTCAAGTATCTGTTAACCCAAAAGTTATTCAAACTCCGAATATTTCAGCCGTAGCTAAAAACGGAATTGAAATTATCGCAAAAGCAAAAGTTACAGTTCGTGCGAATATTGAGCGTTTAGTTGGTGGTGCAGGGGAAGATACAATTATTGCCCGTGTTGGTGAAGGTATTGTTACAACTGTAGGTTCAGCAGATAAACACTCACAAGTCCTCGAAAATCCTGATTTGATTTCACAAACCGTTTTAAATAAAGGATTAGATTCAGGAACAGCATTTGAAATTCTTTCAATTGATATTGCAGACGTTGATGTCGGCCGTAATATCGGCGCCCAGCTACAAACAGATCAAGCAGAAGCGGATAAGAAAATCGCGCAAGCGAAAGCTGAGGAACAACGATCAATGGCTGTGGCTCATGAACAAGAGATGCAGGCAAAAGTTACTGAAGCACAAGCAGAAGTACCCCTAGCTATTGCAGAAGCCTTTAGAAGTGGTCGATTGGGTGTAATGGACTATTACAACATGGAAAATGTCCAAGCCGACTCTAAAATGAGACAGTCTATTTCCAAAGAAGTAGCTGATGAAAATGAATAATTCTCCTTTAACTCCAAAACAAGAGGAATTAAAAAAACGATTAGAACAAATTCGAAGACAACGAAATGAAGAGGCTCGTGCTGAACAGAATGCAGAAAAACCTGTACCTAAAAAAATGGAGACACGACCTAGAAGAAATGAAAAGATGCCTCAACAGCAACGCCAAAAACAAAAACCTGTACCTACTCCTCTCACTCGTAGCGAAACGGACACTGAGTTGAAACAACAAGAGATACGAAAAGAACTAAGAGAGAGCACACACAAGAGTAAACAAGTTGTCACTCAAGTTCCAAAATTAAAAAATAAAAATTCTTTGGTGAAACAGCTTAGTAGTGGCGATCGTTTAGTAGATACAATAATTTTATCTGAGGTTCTGAGCAAACCAATTGCACTTAGAAAAAAATAACGTTAAGATAGTCTCATACAAAGAAACATATTCTCAAAAAAATAAAGGAGAGATGTATTATGTGGGGATTAATTATATCGTTAGTTGTTGGTGGACTTATTGGATGGGCTGCTGAAGCCATTATGGGCCGTGACGTTCCAGGTGGAGTGCTTGGAAATATTATTTTAGGTTTTATTGGTTCATGGTTAGGTGGACTTTTATTAGGTGATTTAGGTCCAACAATTCAAGATTTCGCAATCATCCCAGCAATTTTAGGTGCTGTACTTGTTGTATTCATTTATGGTCTAATTGTAGGTAAAACTCGTTAGACTTATTGAAGCACAAGAATGAATTTAATTAAAAGAGACTAGGAAAAAATTCCTAGTCTCTTTTTTGATAAGTACTATTTAATTTTTCTATATGCTTCATATACCTATAAAGTTCCAGATCTTATAATGGAAATTAAGAGCCAAAGCCCCATAATTCCTGCTCCTATAAAAATAACTACACTTAATCGTGTCAAACCTACACTTGTTGTACTAGCAGTAATAAAAGCCGAGGCCAATACCAACGAGGCAATAATAATCGCAAACACAATACGGTTCACCATCTTATTAATTTCCACACTTTTTTTATCCCAATCCATTATTTCAATATTGAGTCGTGTGCGCCCTTTTGAAACAGTCTCTAAAGCTTTTCGCATCGTCGTTGGTAGTTCTAGCGTATCGGATGTCATTTTATATGCTTTGACTGCTAAGTTTTCTTTAGTTAGTAATTGCTTCAACGACAAGGTATCACGGGATTTTAAATAGGTTTTAGCGACTTCCATAATATTTATATCCGTTTCAAAGTCAGAAACCACACCTTCGATGACTCCAATTGATTTAGCTAGTAATATAAAATCCGTTGGCATCATGAGATCATGTTTATGTGTAATGGATAAGATATCATTAAATAATTTCCCGATTTCAATTTGGTCTATATCTTTCGATACATATAAATAAAAGAAACGTTCCAAATCTTCATACAATTTAAATCGATCAACTTCTGAACGAACAATGACCATTTGAAGAATTAAGTTCATTAATTCATCAATATCTTCCATGACAATCGCTTCTAGTATATTCATTAAATTATTTCGATTTTTTGTTGACAGTTCACCATATAAGCCTAAATCAATATAATAAATTTGCTTATCACTTATAATAATGTTGCCAGGATGAGGATCTCCATGGAAAAAACCATCCTCAAAGACTTGGGCTAAAAAACTATAAATAAATTTTTGCACAAAATCTTCCCTATCATAGCCCGCTTTTACAATTTCATCTATTTTTAAGCCATTAATTCCTTCCACATACTCTTCAACTAAAACTCTCTTCGAAGAATACTCTATCATTGGTTTGGGAGCCGTTACAACTGGACGATCTTCATTTAATTTACGGAACTTCCGTAAGGCATTGACCTCATTTCGAAAGTCCAATTCAATTTTAGTCACTTTTTCAACTTCTTGAAGCGCCACATCCGCATCAACAATAAAACTTTTAATTGTTTCAGGCGTCATAGCGATGATTCGCCGAAACAGCTGAATATCTCGCAGTAAGTCCTCTTCCATATCTGGACGTTGGACCTTAATGATGACTTCTTCACCTTCATATGTACGTGCTCGGTGCACTTGAGACACCGACGCACTGGCTAGGGGTTCAGGGTCGACCCATGCAAAAACACTTTCAATTTCATCGTTAAAATCTTCTTTAAATGTTTCTTGAATCGCTTTAAAAGGAAAAGATGGAGCCCGGTCTTGTAACTTAGAAAGCTCTTCAATATAATCTTTTGGAAGTAAATCTGGGCGAGTCGATAAGATTTGGCCAAATTTAATAAACGTTGGACCAAGTTCCTCGAAAGCCAATCGTAAACGTTTAGCATCTTGGTGTTCTTGCTTTTTTGAACCTACTTTTGTTCGATAAAGATGACCGAATCCATAGGAAGCTAGAACAGTTGCTATTTCTGTTAATCGATTTCGCTTTTCTTTCTTTTTAGTTGTTGCCATGCTCACACCTCTTTTCTTTTAAACCTTCAACCCAATTATAAACTAAATTTCTTTTCTCTGAAGTTCATCTTCTAACTCTCTCACTCGTGCTTCTAAAGCCTCGATGTCTTGTCTTTGTGCTAGGTTCATATCCAATAAAATAGCTTCAATTTCTTCGCGGTCTTCGTCCGTGCGGTCTCTTTTTCGGTTTTGAATTAACTCTTCTGTTAACTTTTTCCCCTCATCGACCGTCAGTTTTCCTTGTGCAACTAATTCATCCACTTGTTCTGTGATTTTATCAACTGCGAGTGCCGTGCCACCAATACCAATCATTGCGATTCTTTTCAATTGTTCTAACATATTACAATTCCTCCTTATAGTTGATAATGCTTACAGTCTTATTATAAATGAAATGAATTCAAAAGACAGTAATTACAAATGCATTCTCTTCTGTAGTTCAAAAATCATCAAACGACGATATTTTAAAAGCATTAAGAAAAACATAAACAAACTAAACAAGACTGAAAGAACACTGGGCAAAGTTAATACTACCCAGTCCATAAGTAAAAACACTAAAGGGACTAACCCTAAAAGAGAAGTGAGTTGTAAATATAAAATGTAGTCACTAATTTCTAAAGATGCGACTTCAGCATAGATAAACATAGCTAACAAAGCAGCAATACTAATAATTGGAAGGACGAAAGTAATTGACCATCCTAACCAACCGTTTATATAGTCAAAATAGATACTCACAAGTGATATAAAAAGTAAATAATATAAAATAGTTTTTGCTAAATTACGACGTTTCTGTACAAAGATAACTAAAAGTGTCCATGTGATTAAGAGACCAAAAATAACATATTCTAGCCCAAAGAATCTAAATGGCCAAAAAATTTGTACAATAAAATAAATAATAACAAATAAAAGTGAAAATCGAATTAGCATCTGCAGGGCTTTCTGCCGATTAAAATTTAAAGGGTAGTTTAAAAAGACAGATTCCTGGTGATGTTCTTTATTCCCCTTCAACTGCAATTCGTTTTTGCATAAAGGACATATTTCCCAGTCGCCAACAATTTGAGCCTTACAATTTAGACATTCCTTCATCTACCGACAACTCCTCTCGTGTTACCTTGTTTGAATCTACTATTACCTCAATGCCTTTTTCAGTAAAAAACTGGACAAATTGACTAAAAATAGACGTTTCAGAAAATGGACTCGTAAAACAAATATTTAAATGATTCTTGTAACTATTCACACAAAATTGCGGCCGGATAACTGAAGTATAAAAGTAAAAATCTTCCACATAATCCATCACTTCTTCTGGCAAATGAAACATTCCAAGATTGGACATCGCTAAAGTGATTTTACGATTATTTAATTTATTATACATTTTTAACGCAAAGTCTTTAACAGGCCGAGGTAAAATTCGAGCACCTGGATGAAACTCAAAAGCAATATGCTGTTTTAAGCGATTTTCTAAAGCCTCTTTTTCCAATTGGGCTTTAAACTGTTGATCAATTCTTTCGCAGATTTCATGAAAATCAACCTCTTCATTCGCTTTAAATGTATAATCTACACTTGTTGTACTAAAGAAATTACGAACCGTCTCAGAAGGGAAAAATTGACGTAAATTAATAGGAATAGACACACTAATTGTAGTATCTTCACTATCTTCTATACTCTCTTTGTCTAAATAAGTCGCCAAAATATAAACAGCCGTTAAATAAATCGTTAAAGAAAAGCCTTCAGCCCTAGCTAGAGCCAGTATTTCTTTTATAGGCAATTGAAGCAAAATAATTCGAGGACGAAAATCGGGTGTTTTTGTTCCTCGCACTTGGTAGATCTTTTTATCTATTTTAATTTCTGAAAGGTTTGGTGAAGAATAATCTTCCGTTTTTAACTCTTGGTATAATTCGCGAAACGGTCTCATAAAACGTGCAAACTGAGTCACTTTTTGTTTTTCTTTAAAATAGGTTTTAAAGCTATCTTCTAAATCTGATTTTTCTCTTTTGGATCCATTCAGACTTTTAATTTCTTCATAAACATAGCCCAGTCGTACATATTCAGTAATTAAATCTTCAAAAAACCATAAGGCTCCCGTTCCATCGGTCAATGCGTGAAAAACCTCTAAATGAATACGGTTTTCGTTATACATGACACGAAACATAAAATTTTTCTCTCCAGATTTATAAATATCCGTTACTGGTGGAATCGTTTCAGGCTGTACCCTTGGATTGAATTCACTTTTTTCTAAATAATACCAAAAAACTCCTCGTCGTAAGACACTGTGAAAAAGAGGATATTCTTCATATGTTCGATTTAAGGCATCCTGTAAAACGACTGGATTGATTGTTTCTGACATCTCGACAGTCATTCGGTAAACTTTAGTATCAATTTGATTTCGAGCAGCCAAAAAAATATTCGAAGCATTATCCAATTTAATCCAACTCTTTGTTTCCATAGATACACTCCTTGTCTTATTGATTCAAAAATTCATTCATAATTTTGTAAGCTTCTGCTAATGGTGTCACATATGGAGGGTATGTAATAAAACCATGTACAGCATCCAATATTCGCTTTACTTGAACTCTATTACCCGCTTTTTTTAATGCGGCACCATACGCCTCCCCTTCATCTCTGAGAGGGTCAAATTCAGCAGTGATGACTAGCGTATCTGGCTGATTTGCTAAATTTTCAGCCATTAAAGGAGCTAAATATGGCGTTTTTCTTTCTTGTTCATCCGGTACATATAACTCCATATACTCTTGAACTTTTTTAGTAGTTAAACCGTAGTCATAACCATTTGTCCGTACAGATTCAAAAGGCGATTCTTCGGTATGGTCCCAATGAGTAAGGGGATAAAGAAGGACTTGGCTATCTGGTAAAGATTTATTTTCATCTCTACGCTTTAAAGAGACTACTGCAGCTAAGTTTGCACCTGCTGAATCACCCATTAAAATCCATTTTTGTTTTTTATCACCTGGTTTCGGTGTGAGTAAATAATCAATAGCCGTTAAACAATCATTTAATCCCGCTGGGAAAGGATTTTCAGGTGCTAAACGATAATCTATTGAATAGACAACTCGTCCTAACTTATTGGCGAGATTTGCGCAGGCAGACGTATAAGTATCTATATCGCCAATCACCCATCCTCCACCATGTATATAAATAATATGCTCTTCATGTAGTCTTTCTTTTGGATAAAAGATACGAACAGGAATCTCATGCCCTTCTTCTGGTGCATAGATTTTTTTATCTAAAAATTGGTATTCATCTTTAGATGTTGAATAGAATAATTTTTGAACTTTCCTGATCCATGTATAATCTTCTTGAATGTCAATTCTAGGAGATGATGCAAATTTCATAATAAATTTAATAATAGGATTCATTTTACACCTCTAAATGAAAGTATTTTTTCAAGTTTAGCACACTTCATGCTTTCACGCAGTGTATATTATCTTTCAAATGCAAGGAAAACGGAATACAATTGTTAATAATATGTTAATAATTCTTGAAATTTCTAATGTACTCTTGAAAAACGTTTTTATCCTCGTTATAATAGAAATTAGGAAATAGTCGTTCGCATTTTAAGAAGTTTCTTTAATTAAGAACTATTGATACATATAGGAATGTGTTGAAACTTCTTCTACTCATTAAGGTGTTAGAGCGAATTTTTTTACAAAGGAGTAGATTTTGATGATTAAACTCTACGTATCACCGAGTTGTACTTCATGCAGAAAAGCCAAGACATGGTTAGAAGAACATGGTTTAGAGTATGAGGAGCAGAACATCTTCCATGACCCACTTACTAAAGAAGAGATCAAAGAGATCTTAATGTTAACAGATGAGGGAACAGAAGAAATTATTTCCTATCGTTCGCAGGCTTATAAGAATTTAGATGTTGATTTTGATGCATTGTCAATGAATGAATTACTTAATTTATTTATTGAAGAGCCAAGTTTAATTCGTCGTCCTATTATTATGGATGATCGTCGTTTACAAGTTGGTTATAACGAAGAAGAAATTCGTATGTTCCTACCTAAACGTGTACGTCAATTAGAACTTGCAGAAATCCACACCCGTCTAATGGATGTAGAATCTGCCTAATCCTTATATTTAACTATATTGAGGGTTTTCCTCATAAAAAGACTGACTGTCGTGAGACAATCAGTCTTTTTTCTTTTCTGCAATTTTACTCAAATTCGATAAGGAGGTCATCACCTTTTACTTGTTCTTGTTCACTGACATAAATCTTTTTAATGATTCCTTCAATCGGTGCTTGAATGGTTGACTCCATTTTCATCGCTTCAGTCGCAATTAATGGTTGGTTTTGTGTGACGCTATCCCCAACATTTACAAAGACTTTAATTACGGTTCCAGGCATTTGTGCCCCTATTTCTTTCGGGTTCATTTTGTCCGCTTTTGGACGAACGACAGCCGTTCCCTCCACATTACGATCTGGGACTTCTACTTCATAAGGCATGCCATTTAAATCAAAATAAACCGTACGATTCCCCCCTTCTTTAAGAGGTCCAATACTTGTTAATTCAATAAGTAAAGTTTTTCCTGTTTCAATCTCTACCATTGTTTTTTCATTTAACTCAAGACCGTACAAGAAGGTTGGTGTATCAATTACCTGTACTTTATTATACTCTTCGTAAAAGGTTAAATAATCTTTATATACCTTTGGATAAAGTGCATAACTGAGTAAAGCTTCATCCGTAATATCTCTTTCTGAAAGTATTTGTTCTAATTCTTTGTGCGCTTGGTCAAAATCAAAAGGTTCAATGTGCTTTCCAGGACGATCCGTAATAAAGTCTCGTCCTTTTAAGACTACATCACGTAGTGCTTCATTCATTCCGCCAGCTGGTTGTCCAATCTGCCCTTCAAAGAAGGAGATGACAGGATCAGGGAAATCTAGCATTTCTCCTCTTTCAATCACACTTTCTTCATCGAGATCATTTTGAACCATGAACAAAGCCATATCCCCAACAACTTTAGAAGAAGGTGTGACTTTAATAATATCGCCAAAGAGTAAGTTCACTCGTTTATACATATCTAATACTTCATCAAAACGAGTACTTAAACCTAATGAATTTGCTTGCGCTCGTAAATTACTATATTGACCACCAGGTACTTCTACATCATATACTTTTGTAAAGGATGTTTTTAAATCTGTCTCAAAAGATCGGTAATATTCGCGAGTAGATTTCCAGTATTCAGACATCTTGTCATTTGCATCAACATCCACTTCAATCGAGCGCTCTGTTCCTTGACGTGTATAATATAAGGCATTCGCATCTGGTTGTGAATTCTGACCTGATAAAGCAGCATTTGCTGTATCAATAATATCTACACCCGCATCAATCGCACGTGAATACATCGCAATCGCATTGCCACTTGTATCATGTGTATGAAGATGAATCGGAATACTAATTTCTTCTTTCAGTGTTTTAATAAGTTTATAAGCGGCTTCAGGTTTCAAAATACCTGACATATCCTTAATCCCAAGAATATGAACCCCTAAACTTTCCAACTCTTTAGCAAAATCCACGTAATAATCCAATGTATAAATTTCAGAGCGGTCTGGATTTAAAATATCTCCTGTATAGCACAGCGTTCCTTCTACAAGTTTTCCTGTTTTTAATGCTTCTTCAATTGGAAGTTTTAATGTTTCCATCCAATTAAGTGAATCAAAAATTCTAAACACATCAATTCCATTTTTCGCACTTGTCTGGATAAACTTTTTCAAAACATTATCTGGATAGTTTTTATAACCTACCGCGTTTGATGCACGTAAAAGCATTTGGAATGGAATATCTGGAATTAATTCTCGTAATTCTTGCAGTCGATGCCATGGACTTTCTTTTAAGAAATTATAAGCCACATCGAAAGTTGCGCCGCCCCACATTTCAAGAGAAAAGTAATCTTTCATTGTTTCATTCATATAGGGTGCAATTCGCGTCATATCATTTGTTCGGAGACGTGTCGTTAATAAGGATTGATGCGCATCGCGTAAGGTTGTATCCGTCAGTAAGGTATTTGGTGTATCCAAAATGGCTTGGACAACTGCTTCTGGCCCTTCTTCATCTAAAAGATGCTTAAATGTTTTCTTTGAGTCAGTCGATTTGACGCTTGATACTTGCGGCACGACTCTTGGTTCAAAAGTCGGCTTTTCTTCATCAATAACTCCTGGGAACCCGTTCACTGTGACATCCGCAATATATTTTAAGATTTTTTGACCACGATTACGCGGTGGGACAAAATCAAAGAGTTCAGGATAATCTTGAATAAAGGTTGTGTCATACGTTCCTTCGGCAAATTTCGGGTGTTCAATAATATTTTTTAAGAAACTAATATTGGTTTTAACCCCTACAACACTCACTTCATCTAGTGCTCGTCTCATTTTAGAAATTGTTTCGTTAATTGTTGTTCCGTTAGTAGTAATTTTCACTAATAAAGAATCGTAATAAGGTGAAATAACCGAACCACGGAATGCATTACCTGCATCTAGACGAATACCTGGTCCACCTGGCGACTGATAGCCAATAATTTTTCCAGTATCAGGCGCAAAATCATTCAGTGGATCCTCTGTTGTTACACGACATTGAAAAGCATAGCCTTTCACTACAATTTCATCTTGAGGTGGTATATTCATTGCTTCACCGAATAAATCCTCCCCATCTGCAATCAGTATTTGAGATTTTACAATATCAATACCCGTGACTTTTTCAGTAATGGTATGTTCCACCTGAACGCGAGGATTCACTTCGATAAAGTAAAAATCATCTCCTGAAACTAAAAATTCAACCGTTCCAGCATTCACATAGCCTGCATAATTCATTAGTTGTAAACCAGCATCTGCTAGTCGTTTACGCAGCTCATCGGACAAACTGTAAGCAGGAGCTACTTCAACTACTTTTTGATGACGTCTTTGAACCGAACAATCCCGTTCGTGAAGGTGAACAATATTTCCATGCTGGTCACCTAAAATTTGAATTTCAATATGTTTTGGATGGTCAATATATTTTTCAATATATAACTCATCATTTCCAAAAGAGTTAATCGCTTCTGATTTTGTGCGGTCGTATGCATCTTGTACTCCGTCTTTCGAATGAACAATACGCATTCCCTTACCGCCACCACCACTTACGGCTTTGACGATAATAGGGTAACCATACGTTTCCCCAAATTCATACACTTCATCAATGGATTCGATTTTATCCTCTGTTCCAGGAATTACTTGCAAACCAGCTGCAATAGCTGTTGATCGTGCACGTGTTTTATCCCCAAACATATCCAAATGTTTTTGTTCTGGTCCAATGAAAATAATGCCCTCTTCTTTACATCGGCGAGCAAACTCAATGTTTTCACTTAAAAAACCGTATCCTGGGTGAATCGCATCGACGTTTTTTTCTTTTGCAAGAGAAAGAATCCCTTCAATATCTAAGTAAGCTTGAGTAGGACTTTTTCCTTGTCCTATTAAATAAGACTCGTCTGCCTTTTGACGGTGTAAAGTCCCTACATCTTCTTCAGAATAAATACCAATCGTTTTAATTCCTAGTTCGTGACTCGCCCGCATAATACGAGTAGCAATCTCACCACGGTTCGCAACTAAAATTGTTTTAATTTTATTCATAATCTCACTCTACTCTCATTAAAAATCCATTTTATTAAGTTCTATTATACAGTAAAAATCAGGTAATACCTACTTATTCTTTAAGGTATTGTGCTGCAATTGTTTTAATTAATGGCTTCATCCATTCAGCTGAATTTTGTAGTATGAACCCTTCTTTTTCGATTTTATCCGAATGTAAATACCAATGGTACGGGATACTAAATGGAGAATCGGATTCCGGCTCTCCCGTTTCATTAATCTGTAACTCTTTTTTGATGCTGTCTTCAATCCACTCCATCAAGGTCTTGAGAGGGATAGCATCTTTTGAACTAACATTATAAATCCCGCTTTTCTCATTTTCTATGGCCCATACAATGGACTCAGCTGCTGTTGATCCTTTAACAAAATTTATCTTATAATCCATATTAGTAAAAGCAATGGGTTCTTCTTTTAATCCTCTTTCAACGTAATAATGTAGCCTCTTCGTATAGTCATCCTCATCTAATACGATAGGGAACCGAAAAGCCGTTACATTAAAAGGGGCTTCTTTAAAGAAAACTGTTTCGGCTTGCCGTTTCCCTTCCCCATAATCAACTTCAATCGTTGGATCAATTTTATAATTGAATGGATCAAAATCACTTTCTTTATACCCATCTTTTTCACCTGAATAAGTCGCTAAAGAAGAAGTGTAATAGAGTTGGCCAGTTATTTTTGAGAACTTCTCAATCGCTAATTCAGCATCTTCTTTTGTGTAACACACATTGTGAAAAACAGCGTCCCATTTTTGACTTTGTACGGCTCTCCACCCCACATGTTCATTATCTCTAGCATCTAGTTGAATATGGTCCACTCGGTCTCCAAATGGATGGGCTTTATTTCCTCGAGTGGCTATGGTTACTAGCCATTCCTTTTCAAGCATTAATTCGACAGCCTTCTTTCCAAAGAATTGAGTACCGCCTAATACAAGTACTTTTTTCATCCGATTGCCTCCTCTAAATTAATTGCCTTAATCATAACAGATTTTAACTTTTACTTTCATAAATATCTTTCTTGTAAGCACTTTATTTGGCAATTATTCATTCACATGCTATAACTGGTAATGAAAAGGAGGACGATAAAATGCCATGGAATATGCAAGACTACCCAGATTCAATGAAGAACATGGAGCCATTAGTGCGTAAAAAAGCAATTGACATCGCGAATGCTATGGAAGAAGAGGGATATGAAGAAGATCAACTTATTCCTATCGCACAATCTCAAGCAAAAAAGTGGTTTGAGAATGCATCGGAAGATGAAAAGGAGGCCTTTGAAAGAGAAGAAACCCCTAGAAAAACAGACAGGCATGACTCCTCAAGTAATGAAGAGTTAATTGAAAACAATGTGGTGGTCTATTTTGAAGAAGATACTTGGAAGGTCAAAACTGAAGATGCAAAACGTGCAGATTCTACTTTTGATAGAAAAGATGATGCTGTAAACCGGGCAACTGAAATAGCTAAAAAGCGTGAGACAAAAGTAATTGTTTACAAACAAGATGGAACTATACAAGACGAGAAAAAACCAAATTAAACCACACATAAAAAAGAAGAATGCACATGATGTTAATCGTTTTATATCTACTACTCACATAACAAATGATGGTGAGATTGCAGATCAAGCTAGCCATATAATCCATGAAGAAAAAATAGCTGCTGAAGCACAATACGATGGATTTTACGCAGTATGTACTAACTTAGAGTCTGATATAGGCGAAATTATTACAATCAATCAGAAGAGATGGGAAATTGAAGAATCATTTAGAATCTTAAAGACCGAATTTAAGTCTAGACCCGTATACGTCAGAAAAGATACATGTATCCAAGCACATTTTCTAACCTGTTTTTTAGCATTAACATTTTTCAGAATTTTAGAAAAGAAACTAGATGAACAATTTACTTGCAGTCAAATTACTAAAACATTGCGTGATATGAAAGTACTAAAGATAGGCGATGAAGGTTTTAC
>DAIOTF010000001.1:70523-99537 GCA_036752165.1 Atopostipes sp. | reverse complement strand
GCTAACAAGGATAAAAACTTGGTAGTGCGTTTTTTATTTAGAAAATATACGAATGGAGTATATATAATACGCATTATATAAAATTAAATAAATAAAAATCGTTTAAATATTTACGGTTAAAAGCTTACATAGCAATCTTTATAATAAAAAGGGTAAAGTTTAATTGGGATAAAATAATAAAACACTTGAATTTAAATAATACGCATTATATAATCAATTTAAGATTAAATAATACGTATTAAAGGAGAGCTACCGAATGACTAAATTTGTTTATAATTTTAATGAAGGCAACTCCAGTATGAGAAATTTATTAGGTGGAAAAGGTGCCAACCTTGCTGAAATGACATCATTAGGTTTACCAGTCCCTGGTGGATTTACTATCACAACTGAAGCTTGTATTGACTATTTACAATCAGGTGGAGAATTAAAAGAATCTTTAGAGGCTGAAATTATGGCGCATTTAAAAGATCTTGAGGAGGCTACAGGTAAATCATTTACCTCATCAGAAAATATTTTACTAGTTTCTGTTCGTAGTGGTGCACGTTCATCTATGCCAGGAATGATGGATACCATTTTAAACTTAGGGTTAAATGATGAAAAAGCTGAAGCTTATGCAGAAGCTACAAATAATCCAGAATTTGCCTATGACTCATATCGTCGACTTCTTCAAATGTTTGGAAATGTCGTTTATGGCATTGACGGTAGCCATTTCGAACGTTACTTAGAAAGCTATAAAAGAGAGCATAATATCCAAACCGATCAAGATTTAAAAGTAGAAGATTTAAAAGAAATTATTAACTACTATAAACAAATTTTTGTAAGCGTATTAGGATTTGAATTTCCACAAGATCCTATCGAACAATTAATTGCAGCAATTAAAGCCGTTTTTGATTCATGGAATAACGAACGAGCCATTGTGTACCGATCACTGAATGATATTCCAGGTGAGTGGGGTACAGCTGTTAACGTTCAAGAAATGGTTTTTGGGAATACTGGAAACGATAGTGGGACAGGAGTACTGTTTACAAGAAACCCAGCGAATGGTGAAAATTTAGTTTACGGTGAATATTTATTAAATGCGCAAGGGGAAGATGTAGTAGCAGGTGTTCGAACCCCCCTTCCGATTTCAACTTTAGCCGAACAAAAGCCAGAATTATATAACCAAATTCTTAAAATTAATGAACTTTTAGAAAACCATTATAAAGACATGCAAGATATTGAATTTACGATTGAACACGGCAAGTTATTCATTCTTCAAACACGTAATGGTAAACGAACAGCTCAAGCAGCTTTTAAAATTGCAATTGATATGACAAATGAAGGAATTACAACGAAAGAAGAAGCGATTATGAAAATTGAGCCAGCTTCAATCGACCAACTCCTTCACCCAAGCTTTGAAGAAAAATCATTAGCAAAGGCTAAAGTCATTAGTGATGCCGGTTTACCAGCTAGTCCTGGAGCAGCAACTGGACACATTTACTTTGATGCACAAAAAGCAGCTGAACAGTCAAAAGCTGGAGAAGCAGTCATTCTTGTTCGTCACGAAACGTCTCCTGAAGATATCGTTGGAATGAACGTGAGTGAAGCAATCGTAACGAGTCGTGGTGGAATGACTTCACATGCGGCAGTAGTAGCTCGTGGAATGGGTAAATGCTGTGTCGTTGGTGTAGAAGAACTTGAAATTGATGAACAAAATAAGGTAGTTAAATATCCGAATGGTGAGTTACAAGAAGGCGATTTAATCTCTGTAGATGGTACAACGGGAACGATTTACCTAGGGGATATTGATAGAATCGCCACTGCTACGGATGAAACATTCAGTACAATTATGGAATGGGCCCGAGAAGTTTCTCGTATGAAAGTGCGGATGAATGCTGAAACACTTGCAGATATCGAAACAGGATTGAACTTTAATGCGGCCGGTATTGGTTTAGCGCGTACAGAGCATATGTTCTTTAGTGAAGAAAGATTAGTTGAGATGAGACGCTTTATTCTTTCTAATCGACAAGCGGAAAGAGAACATGCTTTGGAAAAAATTATGGGGTATCAAATTGACGACTTTACTCAAATGTTTGAATTAACTCAAGAATTACCGATTACGATTCGTTTATTAGACCCACCACTTCATGAATTCCTGCCACATTCTGAAAATGAAATTGCATTAGTGGCAGAACAACAAGATTTAACCGTTTCACAAATGAAACAACGAATTTCTGAATTAAATGAAACAAATCCAATGTTAGGTCACCGCGGTTGTCGTCTAGCGATAACTTACCCAGAATTGTACTTAATGCAGGCAGAAGCAATTATGCGAAGTGCAGCCAAGCTTCATAAAAAGGGTGTTAAAGTACGTCCAGAAATTATGATTCCCTTAGTTGGAATGCATGCTGAACTTGAAGTTCTAACAGATAAAATTAAAACACATATCAGTGAATTATTAGAAGAATTAGACGTAGAGATTGACTATGAAGTAGGTACAATGGTCGAACTACCAAGAGCTTGTTTAATTGCGGATGAACTAGCTGCATCCACTGATTTCTTCAGTTTCGGGACCAATGATTTAACACAGATGACTTACGGATTCTCTCGTGATGATGCAGGTAAATTTATTAATGATTATATTTCAAATGATGTTTTAGAATCTGACCCCTTCCAAACACTTGATGTTGATGGCGTAGGACGTTTAGTTGAAACAGGCGTTAAATTAGGACGTAGCACAAAACCAGAAATTAAAATTGGTGTGTGTGGTGAATTAGGTGGCGATCCAAAATCGATTGAGTTTTTCCATAAAGTAGGATTAGACTATGTTTCTTGTTCTCCATTTAGAATTCCAATTGCACAAATTGCTGCTGCACAAAGTACGATAAAGTATGATATAATGACAGCAGTTAATTAATCATATGGAATTGAACAAAAGTGAGAATAAAGAGGTCTTAGTTATGGAATTGTCAGAACGCCAGAACCGAATAATTGAAATAGTCAAAGCGAATGAACCCATCAGTGGGGATAATATCGCTGAGAATTTAGGTCTATCTAAATCGACACTGCGTAGTGATTTAGCGGTGCTTACAATGATTGGTATTCTAGATGCAAGACCGAAGGTAGGCTATATTTATTCCGGCTTAGATTTCGAACCCTTTGTTCAAGAAGAATTATCCACTTTAGTTGTAGAAGAAATTATGGCTCCACCCGTGAGTATAAAACAAGATACAACAATATCAAATGCGATTACAACATTATTTATGTACGATGTAGGGACATTGTTTATTCTGGATGAGAACACAAATGAATTAGTTGGTATCGTATCACGAAAGGATTTACTTCGCAGTTTTGTTATGGGGAGCAATCAAGAAGCACCTATTGCAATCTTAATGACACGAATGCCAAATATTTATGTGACTTATCCAGAAATGCCTGTCCTTTCAGCGGCTAAAATAATTTCTAGACGTGAGATAGATACTTTACCGGTAGTAAAAGAAAAAGGATCTAAAGAAGTTATCGGGAAAGTTTCAAAAACCAGTCTAGTTAATCTGCTGATTGAAGTGGGAGACAAGGAGAAAAAATTATGAGCCAACCTCTAGATAAACATCATTCAAATAAAGCGGTTAAACTCTTTGTAATATCAGATTCAGTAGGTGAGATGTCTGAGCGGTTGATTTATGCAGTGATGTCTCAGTTTCCTCATCTGAAAACAAAAGAAATTAACAAGTTTCCTTTTTTAGATAATACAGAAGATTTAACGGAAGTATTAAAAGATGCTAAAACAGAAGATGCTATTGTGATTACGACATTAATTGATGATTACCTCAATAAAATTGCAACTACTTTTGCCATGGATAATAATATCTTACATATTGATTTAATTTCTCAATTATTGGAAACCGTTAAGGATAAAACAAGTGAGGAACCGATTTATAATAGTAGTGCTCTTCATGCCTTAGATGAAGAATATTTTGATCGTATGTCAGCTATAGAATTTGCAGTAAAATACGATGATGGAAAAAGTCCTAAAGGCTTTTTGAAGTCAGATCTTGTTTTATTAGGGATCTCACGAACTTCTAAAACGCCTTTAAGTATGTATTTGGCGAATCGTTCTTATAAAGTTTCGAATTTACCGTTAATACCAGAGGTACAACTGGCTCCAGAAATATTTAAAGTTCCTGGACATAAAATTTTTGGTTTAATTGCAAGCCCTCAATATATAATGAAAGTTCGGTCTGAGCGCATTAAATTAATGGGACTCGGGACAACTTCTACTTATAATGATTTGGAACGCATTAAAGCGGAGCTATCTTATGCAGAAGAAGTCTATGCAAAATTAGGGGCACATGTAATTAATATTGAAAATCGTTCCATTGAAGAAACTGCTCAACAAATTGAGATAAGAGTAGAGAATACCTTAGACACTAGCAAAAAGATTAAACTCTATTAATCTCTCTAGCTATAAATAAAAAAGTCGCTGGATTTTAAAACTTCCAGCGACTTTTCATTTTTTAATTAATATCTTAAACGTGCAGCTATTTTTGTCCCATTCGGAATTTCATTTTCTTCAAAGATATAAACGTCTCCATTTGTACGCACGACATTTCGAATAATACGTTGGATAAAGTCATTTTTCTCATCTGCTTCATCATAACGGCCTTCATCAGTAATCGATCCAGGAATTTCAAACCATTTTTCTACATATAACGATTCAATTTGACCTTGAATACTGGCTAAAGTTAAATCATCAGGAATATTTTCAATTCGATTATCAGGTGTTGTTTCATTTAATTGATCCAATAATTCGTTTCTTTCATGTGCAATGATTTCGTCAATTGTGCGAGACACACGTTCTCGAATTTCAGATGTTTTTAATCCATCCGCTGAACCGTTAATTCCTGCTTTTGCTAAATATTCGTTATTTGAGACTTCTCTAAATACTGCTTGGTTATCTTCTACAGAATAAATAATTAATGGATACTTCGTGTCTTTTGAAAAATGGTCATAGATAAATTCATCCACTAGACGGAAGTAACGGTCACGGTCAATATCTTTTTCATCGCTTGTTTCAGAATGCCCGTGGAAGAATTGGTTTGTTCCACGTCCACGACCTCGATTACTACTGTACGTACCGAAGTTAAGTTCTCCGCCTTCTTTTTCAGTTCCTAAAGCTGTTTCTAAATCGACCGGGGCATCCTCAATGTCATCAAGCACAATTTCTTCAAAATTTTCGCCTTGACCTTCAAATAAGCGGATACTCTCACGATTAAGCACTAATAAATGATAATTTCTTGAATACTGATAGTTTGAGATTAAAGGTAAAACATATGGAAGTTCACTTATTTGAACTCGTTCCTTAACTGGAATAGCTAAGTGATAAAAATAAATGTCTTCCGGAGTTACATAAACAGTTAAACCACCAATAAATTGGATAAACTCATCTAAATGTCTTTCCACAACATCTAATTGAGCTAACAACTGTTCTTTTTCAGGTAAGTCCGATTCTTTTAATCGTTTTCTTGCTTCGCTTAAAAGATTCTCAAACTGAATACGATCTTTATCATTCGTTAAAGTTGTCGCATGTAATTCCATAGCTAAGGTAACATAGACCGTATTTTCCTTTTGTAGCTCTTCGGTTGGAAATGTAAATAGTTCCTTCATTATTCACCACTACCTTTCTTATTATCATATCTATAGTAGCATAGAGGACAAATAAATATAAAGTAAAACGCAACCATCTTTTAAGATAAAGACAGGAGCGTCCTATAAATAGGATTGATGAAGGTTTTGTGAAGCTAAGAAAAGGTCTTATTTTAGAGTCGAAAATATGTTATAATGCGCAAGTATATTAATCCATGAAACGATGTGAAAAAATGATTGAAGGAATTTTACCTCTTTGGAAAGAAAAAGGGATGACAAGTTTTGATTGTGTATTTAAAGTGCGACGTATATTGGGAATAAAAAAAATTGGTCATGCGGGGACTTTGGATCCTGATGTAGAAGGTGTTTTACCTCTGGCAATTGGTAGTGGAACAAAAGTTTTAGAATATATGTTAGAAAGTGATAAAACTTATGCGGGTGAAATCACTCTAGGTTTCTCTACAGCGACTGAAGATGCTTCAGGTGAGATAATTGAAAGAGAAAAAGTTACATCACCCTTATCTGAAGAGGAAGTAGAAGCTGTTTTAGAACAATTTACAGGTGAAATCGAACAAACACCACCAATGTTTTCAGCAGTTAAAGTAGGTGGGAAACGTCTTTATGAATACGCCTTTGAAGGAAAAGAAATAGATAGACCGTCTCGAAAAGTTCATATTCATAAAATTGAAAGAACGAGTGAAATTTTCTATGATAAAGAAAATAAAATAGCTTCCTTTCAGTTTGATGTGACGTGCAGTAAAGGGACTTATATACGCACTTTAGCCGTAGATATTGGAAGAGCGTTAGGCTATCCAGCACATATGTCAAAGTTAACCCGAGTAAAAAGTGGATCAATAAGTAAAGAGCAAACTCATACATTACAAGAGATAGAAAAAGCGGTAGAAGGAAATCAAGTAGCTAACTTATTACTACCTATTGACTTTGCTTTGAATGATTTTCCTAAATACTCGATAGATGATGAGTTGTGGCAAAAAGTAAAACATGGTGCATTGTTAAATGAAACGGACTTTAAAATTAAAGAATATCCGGTACTGTTTACTTATAAGAATCAGGCTGTCGCCTTATATGAAAAGCACCAATCAAAGACTGGGAAACTTATTCCCAAAAAAATGTTTAAAACAGAAATGTAGGTGGGACTTTTGGAAATAATTCATGTAAAACATTCTAAAAATAAGGATTATATTATTCATGAGGATATTGTGCTCATTTTGGGATTTTTTGATGGGGTTCATTTAGGACACCAGAAGGTTATTAATGAAGGAATCCGTATTGGAAAAGAACGAGGCCTTAAAGTCGCTCTGATGACTTTTAATCGCCATCCAAAAATAGTGTATCAAAAGATTGATGCTGAGGACTACCATTACTTGACGCAACCTTCACAAAAATATAAACATATTGAAGCTTTAGGCGTAGATATTTTATATAATGTGTTCTTTAATTCCGAGTTTGGTAATCTCAGTCCACAAGATTTTGTCGATCAATATATTGTGGATTGGCATGCAAAAGTGGTTGTAGCTGGTTATGATTATACATATGGTAAACCAAGTATAGCTAGTATGGAGCATCTTCCAATATACGCTCAGGGAAGGTTTGAAATTATACAAGTTTCTGAAGAAAAAACCATAGAAAAATCCATTAGTTCAACCGCTATTCGCCAATTCATTAAAGAAGGGAAAATAGAAAAAGCAAATGCGATGTTAGGGTACGAATACGAGACTTTAGGTTTTGTTATTCGAGGGGATGCAAGAGGTAGAGATTTAGGCTATCCAACAGCGAATATAAAACCACATCCTGATACATTACTTCCCAAAATTGGTGTGTACGCAGTAAGGTTTACAGTAAAAGGAGAAACTTATGGCGGGATGGCTTCAGTGGGCTATAACGTCACTTTTACCGATAAAAAGATTCTTTCTACTGAAGTGGCTGTATTCGATTTTAATGAAGAAATTTATGGTGATGATGTGAAAATCGAATGGGTAGCTTACCTGAGAGGTGAAGAAAAGTTTAATCATTCGGAAGAATTAATTGAGCAATTGAAGCAAGATGAACTTGAATCGAGAGAATTATTAGGAAATAATTTTTACCTCAGCAATTAAATTCATGATTAATTCATAATTTATTAAAGCTTTAAACATTGACAGTTTTCAGAAATTTTGTTAAATTATATGTAGTGATTAGCACTCGGAAGTCTCGAGTGCTATTTTGTTGAATGTTTAAAGTAATTGTCTTATTAGTGAGAGGGTGTTGCCAATGTTGACACAGAGACAATTATTGATTTTGAATAAAATTATCGAATCATATACTGAAAATGGTGAACCAGTGAGTTCGAAACTTTTAGTTGAAAATGGTTCGATTGAAGCAAGTTCAGCAACTATTCGTAATGAGATGAGTGTTTTGGAAGAATTAGGTTATATTGAAAAAGTACACAAGTCTTCTGGACGTATACCATCTGTAAAAGGGTATCGTTTTTATGTGGACAATTTGTTAAAACCTAAGACGGTTCATAAGAAGGAAAAAACTCATATAAAAGGTCGTATGAATTCACCATTTTTCCAAATGAGTGATGTCTTTTATCAATCAGCAGAACTTCTTTCAGAATTAACAAACTATACTGCGATTGTGCTTGGGCCCCAGTCACAATACAGTATTTTAACTGGTTTTCGTATGGTACCTATTAACAACAAACAAATGATGTTAGTTTTACAGTTAGATAATTACGAAGTTCAAAGTATGCTTTTTAAAATTCCAGAAGGTCTAGAGGCAGAACATATTAAACAAGTGACATCCTTTATGAATAATAATTTAGTAGGAGAATCACTTGATACGGTTTATCATATTTTACGGACAGAATTGCCAAAACTTTTTGAAAAGTATCTAGCGATGAATTGGGATGTTGTTGGAATGCTTGAACAAGCTCTACTTAGAGAAAAGAATGAGCAAATGTTTATATCAGGAAAAACCAATTTGTTTGATTTCACGGAAAGTATGAATACAAATCAAATAAAAGATTTATATAATTTACTTGATAATGAGCAAACCCTGCTTCATTTATTTAGCCAATTATATAACAATCAAAATAGCGTAGATATTCGTATTGGGAATGAGTTGAATAATCAGCTCTTTGAACCTTTTTCCTTGATCACTGTTCCTTATACAGACAATCATTTTGGTGGGGGCTTTATAGCTGTTCTCGGTCCCACGAATATGACCTATGATTCAACGCTTGGGGTAATTCAACTATTGCGTGAGGAATTGCTTGATCGCTTAGAAGACTTCTATCTTGACTAAGCATTCAAGGGGTGTTTAAAATAAAGAAGGCTTATGCTATCATGTTATAGTATGAGTTTAGAAAGAGGTAGGTTAACTTTGACTGAAAAAGAAAAAGACATGACTTTCGAAGAAGAAGTGTCTTCAGAAACAGAAGAAATAGAAAAAGATGAAACTACAGAATTAAAAGAAAAAATTGACCAGTTAGAAGATCAGAACTTACGATTACAAGCTGAGATTCAAAATATGCGTCGTCGTAATCAAAATGAAAGAGAAGCAAATGCTAAATACCGTTCACAGGATTTAGCGAAAGCAATTCTTCCAGCATTAGATAACTTAGAACGTGCATTGCAAACAGAAGTTGAAGACGAAGCAGGTAAGAATCTAAAACAAGGTGTGCAAATGGTTCTAGAAAGTTTTAAAGCTGGTCTAGAATCTGTAGGTGTTGAAGAAATTGAAGCTGAAGGACAAATATTTGATCCAAATTTCCATGAAGCTTATGCTCAAGTTCCTGCAGAAGAAGGACAAGAAAGTGGCGTAGTTGCTCAAGTATTTGAGAAAGGCTACAAATTGCATGACCGTGTGTTACGTGCAGCTAAAGTTACAGTCACTGAATAAATTATTTTAACGTTAAAGGAGAATATTGAATTATGGCAAAGATTATTGGTATTGACTTAGGTACAACAAACTCAGCAGTTGCTGTTCTTGAAGGTGGAGAACCAGTTATTATCCCGAACAAAGAAGGGAATCGTACAACGCCTTCAGTTGTTTCATTTAAAGATGGAGAAATTCAAGTTGGTGAGGTTGCAAAACGTCAAGCAATTACAAATCCAAACACTGTGATGTCAATCAAACGACACATGGGTGAGGACTATAAAGAAACAATTGACGGGAAAGATTATACACCTCAAGAAATTTCAGCATTAATCTTACAACATTTAAAAGCTTATGCAGAAGACTATCTAGGTGAAGAAGTAACAAATGCGGTTATTACAGTGCCAGCTTACTTTAACGACTCACAACGACAAGCTACTAAAGATGCAGGTACAATTGCTGGTTTAGAAGTAGATCGTATTGTTAACGAGCCAACTGCTGCATCCCTTGCTTATGGATTAGACAGTACAGAAGAAGATGAAGTTATTTTAGTCTTTGACTTGGGTGGAGGAACATTTGACGTTTCGATTCTAGAATTAGGAGACGGTGTATTCGACGTTCTTTCTACAGCAGGAGATAACTCTCTTGGTGGAGATGACTTTGACGACAAAATTATAGACTTCTTAGTTCAAGCATTTAAAGCAGATAATGGTATTGATTTATCAAACGACAAAATGGCTTTACAACGCCTAAAAGATGCTGCAGAAAAAGCAAAAAAAGAACTTTCAAGTGTATCATCAACACAAATTAGCTTACCGTTTATTTCAGCTGGAGAAGCAGGACCATTACACTTAGAGCAAACGTTAACTCGTGCAAAATTCGATGAATTAACTCAAGACTTAGTCGAACGTACAAAAGGACCAGTTCGTCAAGCACTAAAAGATGCTGGACTTTCAAAATCAGAAATTGACCAAGTTATCTTAGTGGGTGGATCAACACGAATTCCAGCTGTTATTGATGCAGTAAAACAAGAAACAGGCAAAGAGCCTAACCGTTCAGTTAACCCAGACGAAGTTGTTGCAATGGGTGCAGCCGTTCAAGGTGGAGTTATTTCTGGTGATGTTAAAGACATCGTTTTATTAGATGTCACGCCTTTATCTTTAGGTATTGAAACTATGGGTGGCGTTTCTACTGTATTGATTGACCGAAACACTACTATTCCAACAAGTAAGTCACAAGTGTTCTCTACAGCTGCGGACAATCAACCGGCAGTAGATATTCACGTTTTACAAGGTGAACGTCCAATGGCTAAAGACAACAAAACATTAGGCCGTTTCCAATTAACGGATATCCCACCAGCACCACGTGGTATTCCTCAAATTGAAGTAACGTTTGATATTGATAAAAACGGTATTGTAACAGTATCAGCTAAAGACCAAGGTACTGGTAAATCTCAAAATATAACAATCAAATCTTCTTCAGGTTTAACAGATGAGGAAATTGATCGTATGGTTCAAGAAGCTGAAGAAAATGCGGAAGCAGATAAACAACGTAAAGAGGAAGTTGAATTACGTAACGAAGCGGATCAATTAGTTTTCCAAACAGATAAAACATTGAAAGACTTAGAAGGTAAAGTAGATGCTGAAGAAGTGAAGAAAGCTGAAGAAGCTCGTGATGAGTTAAAAGAAGCAATTGAAGCGGATGACTTAGAATTAATCAAAGAAAAACGCGATGCTTTAAACGAAATCGTACAAGACTTAACAGTTAAACTTTACGAACAAGCAGCAGCCGAGCAACAAGCACAAGAAGGTGCAGAAACATCTTCAAACGAAGATGACGATATTGTAGACGCTGATTTTGAAGAAGTAGACGACGAATAAGAATAAATATATTATCTGTAATCTAACGATAACATGTTTAAGAGAAAGCTGTGAAATTTTCCAGCTTTCTCTTTCCAATGTATTGGAGGGGAACAGAACATTTTTTAGATAAAAGACGGAGGATAAAATGGCTGAAAAAAGAGATTTTTATGACATACTTGGCGTTTCTAAAGATGCCTCACAAGATGAGATAAAAAAAGCATACCGACGACTATCTAAAAAATATCATCCAGATTTAAACGACGCTGCGGATGCTGAACAGAAATTCAAAGAAGTCGCAGAAGCGTATGAAACACTATCTGACGAAACAAAAAGATCCAATTATGATCAATTTGGACATGCTTCTACCGATCCAAACTTTGGTCAAGGATTCGGTGGCGCTGGTGGATTTGGTGGCGGAGATGCATTCTCTGGCTTCGATGATATTTTTAGTTCGTTTTTTGGCGGTGGTGGCCGATCAGCTACCCGTAATCCAAATGCGCCTAGACGGGGTGAAGATTTACAATATGTCATGGACTTAACCTTTGAAGAAGGTATTTTTGGGAAATCGACAACCATTCGTTACAATCGAGAAGCAACGTGTAGTACATGTGGCGGGGACGGTGCAAAAGAAGGCACTCAACCAGAAACCTGTTCACGATGTGGTGGAGCAGGCCGTGTAAATATGGAGCAGAATACACCATTTGGTCGCGTCATGACGCAAGCTGCTTGTCCGGATTGTCAAGGAACAGGACAGATTATTAAAGAAAAATGTGCAGATTGTCATGGTGCTGGACATAAGACGGAACGCCATTCAGTTAAAGTAGATGTACCAGCGGGTGTCGAAGATGGTAACCGTATCCGTTTAAGTGGCCAGGGAGATGCTGGAAAGAATGGCGGGCCTTATGGAGACTTATTTATTATTTTCCGTGTGAAAGCTTCGGATACATTTGACCGTCGTGGGACAGAAATTTTCTATGAATTGCCGATTAATATTGTCCAAGCAACTTTAGGTGATGAGATTGAAGTGCCGACTGTTCATGGGAAAGTGAAATTTAAAGTTCCAGCAGGTACTCAACCGGGCACAACTTTCCGTTTAAGAGGCAAAGGCGCCCCGTCCGTACGCGGAACAGGTACTGGAGACCAACACGTTACAGTAAAAGTTGAAATTCCAAAAAAAGTATCAAAAGAGCAAGCGGATCACTTACGTGAATTTGCGAAAGAAAGTGGCTATAAAGACACAAAGGAACAAAAAAGTGACTCTTTCTTTTCAAAAGTAAAAGACGCTTTCAGTGACAAGGATTAAATAGAATATAAAAAAGATAGTCAGGACCGTTCATTGAGAAAGAATTTTCAAAATGTTAGGAGTGACTATCTTTTTTTGTTAAAATAAGTTATATTTTTGCATTAGTGAAGACTAGATTTTTAAATTACAAGACTACTAGCCATTGTATCTAATGTAAATGCTTGATATAATAATGATTGTATCTTTATTTAGATTAAGGACTGAGAATATATTTATGATAGATAAAAAGAAGATTCGCGAACGTCAAGAAAAAGTACGTAACTTCTCGATTATTGCACATATTGACCATGGGAAATCGACACTTGCTGACCGTATATTAGAATTTACGGAAACTTTGCAAAGTCGTGAAATGGAAGAACAAGTACTTGATTCGATGGATTTAGAGCGTGAACGTGGAATTACAATTAAATTAAATACGGTAGAAGTTGAGTATACCGCAAAAGATGGCGAAACCTATATTTTACATTTAATTGATACCCCAGGCCACGTAGACTTTACTTATGAAGTTTCACGCAGTTTAGCAGCTTGTGAAGGTGCAATCCTGATTGTGGATGCTGCGCAAGGGATTGAAGCTCAAACTCTAGCCAACGTATATTTAGCGTTAGATAACGATTTAGAAATTTTACCAGTAATTAATAAAATTGATTTACCAGCTGCAGATCCAGAACGTGTAGCTTTAGAAGTAGAAGATATCATTGGCTTGCCAGCCGAAGATGTTGTTTTAGCAAGTGCTAAAAATGGAATTGGTATTGAGGATGTTTTAGAAAAAATTGTTCAAGAGGTTCCAGCGCCAGAAGGAGATATTGACAACCCATTACAAGCTTTAATTTTTGATTCCGAGTATGACTCATACCGTGGAGTTGTTTTAAGTATCCGTATTCAAGAAGGAATGATGAAAAAAGGCGATATCATTCAATTAATGCATAATAATAAAAAGTTTGAAGTAACTGAGGTTGGAGTATTTTCTCCTAATCCAGTTAAACGCGACTACTTAACTGTCGGGGATGTTGGTTACGTTACAGCAAATATTAAGAGTGTTAAAGATACTCAAGTAGGAGATACAATCACACTTGCTAATAACCCAGCTGATAAGCCACTTCCTGGTTACCAACAGATGAAGCCAATGGTTTATAGTGGGATGTACCCATCTGATTCAGGAGATTATGAAGATTTACGTGAAGCACTTGAACGCCTACAGTTAAATGACTCATCTCTACGCTTTGAGCCTGAAACTTCACAAGCCTTAGGATTTGGTTTCCGTTGTGGTTTCTTAGGAATGCTACACATGGATGTTATCCAAGAGCGACTTGAGCGAGAGTTTGATTTAGATATTATCACAACCGCTCCATCAGTTATCTATCAAGTTGATAAAACAGATGGCGAAACGATCTCGGTTTCTAACCCGTCTGAAATGCCTGACCAAGTAAAAGTAGATAAAGTGCGTGAACCATTTGTTAAAGCAACAGTTTCAGTGCCTAGTGATTATGTAGGAGCTGTAATGGAGCTTTGTCAGAGTAAACGTGGTGAGTTTATCACTATGGAATATTTAGATGATATTCGAGTAAATATCATGTACTATTTACCTTTATCTGAAATTGTTTTCGATTTCTTTGATCGTCTAAAATCAACAACAAAAGGCTATGCCTCTTTAAATTACGAAGAAGCAAGTTACAGAGAAAGTGATTTAGTTAAAGTAGATATTCTAATCCATGGTGATACAGTCGATGCCTTAAGTTTCATTGTGCATAAAGATGAAAGTCAAGACCGTGGGCGCAAGATTGTTGAAAAACTGAAAGATGTTATTCCACGTCAGCAATTTGAAATTCCAATCCAAGCGGGAATTGGGAACCATATTATTGCTCGTTCGACTGTTCGTGCTTACCGTAAAGACGTTACAGCTAAGCTATACGGGGGAGATGTTACTCGTCGAATGAAATTATTAGAGAAACAAAAAGCAGGTAAGAAACGTATGAAGAGTGTTGGTAACGTGGATATTCCACAAGATGCTTTCATGGCCGTTTTAAACTTAGAAGATAATAGTGACTCAAAAGATTAATTAGCTATCCATCAATGTACATCTTTATGTATGTTGATGGATTTTTTTATGTGCAGAAAATATTCTCATGGATGCATAGAAACATTGTAAGATCGGGGTTTTACAAGACCACTACATGAAATTTGTTACAATTTGTGTTAAGCTAGTCATACATTGATTAGAAAGAGGGCGTTTGGGGCAATATAAACTGTAAAATATTTTATGGGGGAATTGTAATTGACAAATAAAAACTTGGTTCAAATGGAATGGGAAACACTGCTCGTACCTGAAACGTTGTCTGCTGATGAACTAGAATCTCACGAAGCGATTGTGTCCGATTATAGAAATAATATGTATAGTGATGAAACAATTAATATCGCTGCTATAGACCAAAAAATAGAAATTGAAATCACTGATGCTTTGCTTGCTAGTGAAGAGATTGTGATAGATAAAATTTCGAATAATGATTTGTTCGAATATTTAAAAGAAGAAAATGTCACAACTGATTTAAATGTTCGTTTTCCAAAAATTAAGCGCATTAATCAGCTGTTTTGGTTTCTACACAATTTAGCTAAATTAGATATTTCAAACTCGAAAATAACTCTCGTGAATTCAGATAAGCTCTCTATTGGTTTTTATCAAATTATTGAAGCCGGTATGTTTTTTGATTATATTAAACGTTTAAAGGCAGATGGTGAATTTTATTTTGTGCCCACAGAAAACTATGAAGTTTTTATAAATGAACCCACTGAAGAACAGTACGCACTCTTTTTGGCAAGTTTAGGAAGAAATGAGACCGTAAGTGAAGCTTTAAATATTCAATTAAATGATCCTATCTATGATAATATTAGTCGCCAAATGGTTTTTAACCTTTTAGTTAAAGATCCAAATATTCAAAAAGAAAAACTGTCAAAAGATGAAATGAATGTCATTTTAAGTCATTTAAGGTATTGGTACTTAAATATTAAACAAATGATTTTAGATAATTAAGAAAACCCGGAGCAGGTATAAAACTGTTCCGGATTTTTTCATACTACTTTTTAGTTGCAGGTTGCATATCCATGGATTTTTTTACTAGCGGATGGCGTTTTCCTAAAAACCAATTCGTTTTACGGACCCATTCATATTTCTGCATCATTTTTACCACAGGTGTTATTTTTTTAGGGACAATATTTCTGTATGATTTTGTCTCTCCTAATATGACGCGAATAGTTGGAGCAATCGCTTCTTTCGGGTCATATTGTTTTAATGGAAATGAGAGTTTTGTTGGATTGAATACATAATTTTTAGGATGTCCTGGCCAATTTCGATACCGTTCAAATTCTTCATCGTTAAATCCTGTTAAAAATGGGCCATGGTTCACAGTTGCCACTTCAACATTATGTTCCATGAGTTCTTGGCTTAGAGTACTAGCCATACCTTCTAGAGCATATTTTGATGAAACGTAAGGACCCGAAAAAGCATTGGCCATCAATCCAGATATTGAGGTAATGAATATAATTCGACCACTCTTTTTTTGAATCATTTGACGAGCAAATCCTTGAGTGAAAAGGAGGGTACCAAATACATTGACTTCATACTGGTTTCTTAAATGAGCTTCAGGCACATCAACTAAAGAACCACCTTCTGAAACACCAGCGTTATTTACGAGAATATCTATATCCCACGTCCATGCTTTAAGGCGGTCTTCTTTGTTTGTAATATCGATTTTTTCTATTATCAATGGTATCTTTAGAGCGCTAGCATCATCTTCCAATAGAGCAGCTTGTCTTTCAGTTTCTGTTGTCGCGATTACAGGGTAGCCTATCTTAGCGAGTGTAAGAGCCGTTAATTTTCCAAGTCCTGATCCAGCACCTGTGATAAGAATCGTTTCTTTTTTCATGGGTAACCTCCATTTGTTTTCATCCGTCTACTATTACTTTACTTTATCAATAATAGAAACATCTGAAAAAGGATTCAGCTTAAAAGCATTCAATTTTGTCTTTAAGTGCTCACTAAAATAAGAAAAATTAAAGCCAATGTAAAAATTGCAGCGATTGGCACACTTATTTTAAATACTTGATGTTTCGTTTTATGACGAAACATTTTCATTCCAAAATAAGCTCCGATTCCTCCAAATAAATAAGTAGAAAGCAGAAGATTTCTTTCTGAAATCCGTCTCTGGTGTTTAATTGCACGTTTTTTATCCCTATAGAAGAGTGAGAACGATAGAAAATTAAGTACAGCCATCAAACTGAGTAAAATGATTTTAAGTTGTGTGAATGATTCGAACATACTGTGTCTCCTTTTCTTAACTAATTTGTTTGTTTATTTTAACAGATACTCTCACCTGATTGTTAAGAGAAATAAATTCTAATTTTTGATAAGATAAATAAACAAGGAGGAATAGAGATGGTAAATAAAATTGAACAGTTAAAAACACAATTAGCAAATAGCCAGAAAATCGTCTTTTTTGGTGGAGCAGGTGTCTCCACGGCGAGTGGAATTCCTGATTTTCGCTCATCAAAGGGTCTATTTATGCAGGATAGCGGTACTCACATACCGGCTGAACAAATGATTTCACATACCTTTTATAAAAGATACCCAAAAGAATTTTTTAACTATTATTTTAAGCATCTTGTTTTTAAAGATGCAGAACCAAATGAAGCACACGAATTTATCAAGCAATTAGAAGATCAAGGAAAAGAAGTTAGTGTAGTCACACAAAACATAGACGGCTTACATCAAAAAGCAGGAAGCAGTCGAGTACATGAATTACATGGATCAGTGTTAAATAACTATTGTACAAAGTGTTCCACTCAATATGAACTTAATGAATTGGAGTTGGACTCAGATGGGATACCACGTTGTTCAAAAGATGGAGCGATTGTCCGACCAGATATTGTCTTATATGAAGAAGGACTAAATCAAGAGGTTATTCAACAAGCTATCATGGATATTCAAAACGCCGATATGCTAATGATTGCTGGCACTTCATTGGTTGTTTATCCCGCAGCTGGTTTAATCCATTACTTTAATGGTGATTATTTAGTGGCTATTAATAAAACACCCATTCAAGTTCCTCAAGGGACTTTAGTATTTGAAGACACCATTTCAAATGTATTTTCAAAGCTATAATAAAGTCCTGTTAAAATCCACCTAAGAGCACATAGAAAGTCTTAGGTGGATTGCTTTGTTAAAATATGTATGTCGTTTTTTATAGTGAGTCATTTGTATCTGCTTGATGTCCACCAAGTAACTTACTTCTTTGAAGAGCCATTCCATTTTGAACCAAACTGCTAGCATGAAGTAAAGAAGTGTAGCCGTATTTTCTTCGCACCAAATCAATGACGCTATCTAATTTTTCATCTTTTAAGACGTCTTCAACACTTTCAAATAAATTGGTTTGGTAATCTTGTTTTGGAGCGATTTTGTTAAAGCTTATATTAATTGTCCGAACCGGCTGATTTTCGTAATGTTTCCTAAAAAGACGAAGCATATAGTAGACTAATTTTTTAGATGAATCTGTCGCTTCAATTGCCATTTGATGACTGAAGCCAGGTTGAAACGTATGCTTTGAATAGCCAATTTTAAGTTTTACTGTACTCGTAGTGAGAGAGTATTTTCTTAGGCGCATAGCATTTTCTTCTGTAATTTCACGAATGACCACCTCTACATCTCCAGCGTTATAATAATCTCGATTTAAAATTTGATTTTTAGAAAAAGAGGCTTCTTTAGGTATAAAAGTATCGGATAAAATCGTACGATCGATTCCATGGGCATGAAAAAAGAGCTGCTCCCCAATGACATTAAATTTCTCTTTCATTTTCTTAACATCGTATTGAGCAAGATCTTTAATTGTATTTATACCTAAGCGTTGTAACTTAACTTCTGTTCGGGAGCCAATGCCCCAAAAATCAGTTAATTTATCTATCCGCCAAAGAGTTTTTGGTACATCTTCATATCGCCAAGAGGCTTGATACCAATTGTCATAGTCATTTTTTGCTTGATGATCAAGGGCTAATTTAGCAAGAAGAGGATTATCACCCATACCGATGGTGGCAACTAGTTTTAATTCTCTCCAGATATCAAGTTGTATTTTTGTTGCAATATCTTTGGTGCTACCGAATAATGCATGGGAATGAGTAACATCTATAAAAGATTCGTCAATACTATATACATGTAAATCTTGTAAAGAAACATATCGCTTAAAAATTTCAATGACATCTAAATTTCTTTTGAGGTATAAAGCCATGCGAGGTTCAACAATTTCAATTTTAGCATGTCTAGGAATTTCATAAACTCGTGTACCTGTTCGTATATTATATTCTTTTTTTACACGAGGCGAAGCTGCAAGTACTAAACCTCCATTATTATCTGGTTTACTTACTACCGCAATCATTGCATGTAAAGGATGTTGCCGCCGTTCAACAGCTTCCACACTTGCAAAAAATGATTTAATGTCAATACATAAAATATCGCGCCTTGGTTCATTGGAATAGTCCATTGATAACGTGTTTTTATTTTTAAATGACATATAGGGTTCACCTCCAGAATATAAACCGAATGTGTGTTCTTTTTAATTATAAAAAAGAGAAACAATGAAGTCAAGAATTAGGTGAAAGAAATATAATTTAAAAAGTTAGGAATGTATTTATAGTGATAGAGGCAATTTATATGGTAAAATAATAAAGATGATGATGGGATGAAAGGAGTATGAAAAATGAGTAATGATCTTACAATGTATGTCTATGAAAAAATGCTTGACGAAGCTAAAGGTTATCAATGGCGGATGGTGTATGATAGCTATAAACAAGCGTTAGAAATTTATTTCGTGGTATCACTAGAAACAGAAAATCCGAATTATGTTCAAGACGTAAATGGACAAGTCAATCGTACAGAGCACTTACAATTTGAAGAAGTCGCATGTTTTTATAATCAGGAAGAAAATAAAATTGTTCGTGAAAATTATTTATATGCAGTGCCCTTTGACCCTAATTTAGGGATTGAAAAAGGTACTGTAGATGCTTATTTAAAACAACAACATATTCTTATCTCAGGTACTCGGAGTCAATTAAGAAAATTTTTACTAGATGATCGACAAAAAGAATTTTCAATGGAGTGGAATGAAGTGTATGTTGCAAATTCGATTCAAACAATGATAAATACGAATCGTTATGAAAAGGATAAATTGTTTTTTACAAATGAAGAGGAAGAATCACTTGTTGATCAGTTCAAGGAGGACCAACATGACGGTTTGGAAAGAATATAGTGTTTGGGTAAATAAAGAAGCAGAAGATAGTGTATCGGAAATATTAATGGATTTAGGGTCAACGGGTGTAAGTATAATTGACCGCAGTGATTTTCAGACACTACCGGAATATGGCTTTGATACCCTGTGGGAATTAGATGAGGGTAAGTTTCCCACAGAAGGCGTAGTGCTGAAAGGTTACTTTGATATTGAACAAATGAATCCTTCTTTTGAAAAAACACTTCATAAACGATTAGAGGCTTTAAAAACCTTAGATTTAGGACTTAAAAAATATACTGTAGAATCAGTGACTTTAGAAGACTCGGACTGGAATGAAAAATGGAAAGAGTTTTATCATGCCGTCCCAGTAACTCGTTATCTAACTATTGTGCCAGAATGGGAAGAGTATAAGAAGAGAAATAAAGATGAACAATTAATTGTGATGGATCCGGGTCTAGCTTTTGGGACAGGTACACATCCAACCACTCAACTTTGTATACAAGCACTGGAGACAATAATACGTGGAAATGAAGTAGTATTAGATGTTGGAACGGGTTCTGGTGTTTTGACTATTACGAGTGCTTTGTTAGGGGCTGACAAGATTTATGCCTATGACTTAGATGACATGGCTGTTCAGGCGACTAAAAATAATATTGCTTTAAACGATTTATCAGCAGATATTAAAGTTCAAGAGAATAATCTATTAAAAGATGTTATAATTGAAGCAGATGTGGTAGTTGCTAATATATTGGCTGGTATTATAGTTAATCTGATTCCTGATGCAAAGCGAGTTTTAAAACCAGGTGGACTATTTATTTCTTCCGGTATTCTAGCCGAGCAAGAAACAGAAATGATAGAAAAAATAAGTGAACATGGATTTAAGATTAAACAAATTAATCAGATAGAAGACTGGATAGTCATTATTGCACAGAAGCCATTGAACAAATAACACTATAAAATTATATAAATTATAAGAGGAGTTTTACGAATATGGAAAACGTTGCACAATATATCGATCATACAATACTAAATGCGGATGCTAAAAAAGAGGAAATTGAAAGAATCTGTTTAGAAGCAAAAGAATACAATTTTAAGACAGTTTGTATTCAACCTTATTGGGTACCTTTTGCTAAAGAATTACTAGAGGATACTGAGGTAGGCATTACAACAGTTATTGGTTTCCCATTAGGTGCGAATGCTACAGAAATAAAAGTAGCTGAAGCAAAATTAGCTGTAGAGCAAGGCGCTGCGGATGTAGATATGGTTATTAATATTGGTGCTTTAAAAGATGAAGACTATGATACAGTTTATGAAGATATTAAAGCAGTAGTAGATGCAGTGGCTGGTAAAGCAATTGTTAAAGTTATCATCGAAACATCGCTTCTTTCAAAAGCTGAAAAAATTCGAGCATCTGAATTATCGAAAAAAGCTGGAGCAGATTTTGTAAAGACTTCTACTGGTTTTTCAACAGGCGGTGCGACATTAGAAGATGTTAAATTAATGCGTGCAACTGTTGGGCCAGAGATGGGTGTAAAAGCTTCTGGTGGCGTACGTTCATATGAAGATGCAGTGGCCATGGTAGAAGCAGGAGCAACAAGAATTGGTGCTTCAAGCGGTATTGCAATTGTCGAAGGCGAACAAGCAACTAAATAAAAATACTTTACTTTCCAAAAAATGAGAGTTATTTGAAAATGTATTGGATAATCGCTATAATTAAAAGAATAACCAGCACTTTGCAGTGCTGGTTATTTATGAATCATCGTTAAAAAGTATAGGTAGATAAAGAGAAGGTGTCTGTAATGGCAAAAAGAACAAATTATACAGCTCAAGAAGTTATAGCGCTATGTCTGACATATATGAATAGCGATCATGTTAAGTTTGTAAATAAAGCATATGAATATGCAAGAGACGCTCATGATGGACAAATGCGTAAATCAGGTGAAGAATACATTGTTCATCCTATTCAAGTTGCAGGAATTCTGGCAGAAATCCATATGGATCCTGTAACGGTAGCTGCAGGCTTTTTGCATGATGTCGTTGAAGATACAGACAACACGTATGAAGATATTAAAAAAGAATTTACTGAAGAAGTAGCCGATTTGGTTGATGGTGTTTCTAAATTAGGTAAATTTAAGTTTACATCGAAAAGAGAACACCAAGCAGAAAATCATCGTAAAATGTTACTAGCTATGGCGCAGGATGTACGTGTGATATTGGTTAAATTGGCAGATAGATTGCATAATATGCGAACGTTAAAATTCCACCGAGCAGAAAAACAGGTAGAAATTGCCAATGAGACGTTAGATATATATGCACCTCTAGCTGATCGTTTAGGTATGATTCGAATTAAATGGGAACTTGAAGATTTGTCTCTTCGCTACACAAATCCCCAACAATTCTATCGAATTGTGCATCTAATGGATTCTCGTCGAGAAGATCGTGAACAATATATTGCAGATTCAATACACGCAATCAATGAAGCGATTAATGAATTAGAGATAGAGGCAGAAATCACAGGGCGTCCGAAACATATTTATTCGATTTACAAAAAAATGAAAACACAGAAAAAGCAATTTGATGAAATTTATGATTTGCTAGCGATTCGAGTACTTGTCGATTCAATCAAAGATTGCTATGCTGTATTAGGAGCTATTCATACACAATGGAAACCTATGCCTGGTCGTTTTAAAGACTATATTGCTATGCCCAAAGCGAATATGTATCAATCGCTACACACTACAGTCCTAGGTCCAAATGCGACTCCTCTTGAAGTTCAAATTCGAACCCATCAAATGCATGAGGTTGCTGAGTACGGGGTAGCTGCACATTGGGCTTATAAAGAAGGAGTTACTACTAAAGTTCAAAATGATGAACTCGGGAACCAATTGTCATGGTTTAGAGATATTATCGAATTACAAAGTGAATCAAGTGATGCTTCAGAATTTATGGATGCCATAAAACAAGACTTCTTTACAGATAATGTATATGTCTTCACACCGAATGGTGATGTAATGGAATTACCGGATGGAGCAAGTACATTAGATTTTGCTTACCATGTTCACTCTGAAGTAGGAGACCATTCGACTGGGGCTAGAGTGAATGGAAAGATAGTTCCTATAAATTACAAATTAAAAACGGGAGATATTGTAGAAATCATTACTTCGCCTTCATCTGCCGGACCAAGCCGAGACTGGTTAAACTTTGTAAGTACTTCAAAGGCTAAAAATAAAATTCGCCGTTATTTTAAGGTGCAAGAAGAAGATGAAGCGATTGAAAATGGTGAAAGAATACTTATTGAATTAATTGAGGAGCAAGAATTTGATCCGGCTGAATTTATGATAGACGCACAGTTAGATCAATTAGCAAATGAGTACAATTTCAAAGATAAAGAAAAGCTGTTTGCAGCAATTGGTTTTAATGAAGTAAAAGCTCTTACGGTTGTTAATCGATTAACTGAAGATGCGCGTAAAAGACGGAACAAAGATTCAGCGACGCTAGAAAAAACTCTGGCACAAAAGGTTGAAAAGAAACCAGAAAAAGAAAAAATAAAAATTCATCATGAAGATGGTGTAGTGGTCGAAGATACAGAAAATTTACTGTTACGTTTAAGTAAATGCTGTAACCCGGTGCCAGGTGATGATATTGTTGGTTATATTACACGTGGACGTGGAATTTCTGTTCACCGCCGAGATTGTCCTAACGTAATCGGGGAAGAAGACTTAACAAACCGTTTGATTGAGGTTGAATGGGAAAATAAGAGTACGGGTAAAATTTACGATACAGACCTAGAAGTTTATGGTTTTGACCGTTCAGGATTATTGAATGATATTTTAGAGGTAATTAATAGTTTATCGAACCGATTAAGTAATATCAATGGGCGGGTAGACAACAATCAAATGGCAACGATACAGTTTTCAATCGGTATTCGTAATACGGAAGAACTTGAACAAATTATGGATAAGATTAATCAAATTCCAGATGTTTATTCAATTAAACGAATTATTTTATAAAGTAGGATGTGCAATTTAAGTGCGAGTAGTTATACAACGAGTAAGTCAAGCAAATGTGATTGCGGATGGTGTTGAAAGTGGAAAGATAGAAAAAGGTTTTCTTTTATTGGTGGGTGTGGAAGAAGAGGATGCTTCTGAAGATGTCGATTACTTAACGCGGAAAATCGCGAATTTACGCGTATTTGAAGACGAAGAAGGTAAGATGAATTTATCACTTCGAGAAGTTCAAGGTGAAATTTTATCTATTTCACAATTCACATTACATGCCAATACAAAAAAAGGAAATCGACCAAGCTTCGTTCAAGCGGCCAAGCCTGAAAAAGCGGATGCTTTATATGAAGAACTTAATACAAATCTTCGCAATGAAGGCTTTAAAGTCGAAACAGGTGTTTTTGGAGCAGATATGGATGTCTCTTTAGTAAATGATGGTCCAGTGACCATCCTAATTGATTCAAAAAATAAATAAAAATAAAACTACCCAATTCTGGGTAGTTTTATTTTTGATTAAAGTTATTCACTATAATAGTCACGCAAAGCTTGATAAATTGCTTCGACTACAGATGCTTGATAAGCTTGCGTATCAATATATTGAACATCTACCGAGTGATTCATGTACCCAAGTTCTACTAAGATAGAAGGTTGGTGATTCGCACGCAACACATAATAATCTCCAAAACGAACGCCGTTATTTCCTAAGGGTCCATTATAGGTTAGGTAGTGATTCACTGTATTTGCTATATCGGAATGGTCGTCATAATAATGATAGGTCGTCGTACCACTCATGGAATTAGCTGTAGCAATGGCATCATAATGTAAACTAATGAATAAATCAGCAGCATGGTTATGAGCTGTTTGTACACGTTGATCAAGTGAGACATAATCATCTGCAGAACGAGTTAAAATAACATTCGTTCCGGCGTCTTGAAGACGATTCGCAAGTAAAAATGCTGTGCTCAGAGCAATATTTTTTTCATAAATGGTTTGATCACTTGATACGGCCCCAGGATCATAACCCCCATGACCAGGGTCAATTACAATAGTAGCTTCAGATAAGTTTGTAGCCGTACGGGCAGACTGAGCTTCAACAGTTTCAGTTGGTGACACAATTTGATTTTCTGTTTCATTAGAAGTGGAAAGATTAGCCACTGTATTTGAAACGAAAGCTGTATTTGAAGCATCAATTTCAATGTGATACCATCCATTTAATTCTTCTATAAACTTAAATTGTTCGCCAGGCTGAGCAGTATAAACAATATCTCCTTCAAGTGAAGGAAGATTTCGGATATTTGTTGAAACAGCATCACCTATTACAACAAAAGAAGTATCAGATGTGTTATCTGAAGGTGCTTGAACTGTCTCGGTAGGGCTTTGAATAATCTCGACATAATCAGAATGAAGCCATGCAACTTGCCCTAAATAAAGAATTTGGTACCATTCTCCATCTTGATAGAGTACTTGAATTTCTGTATCTCGATAAATCGTTCCAAGTTGGGCGGAATCAACGGTCGCAAACTGTCTAATATTCACAGCTTCTCCTGTCACACGGGCAAATTGAGGATTTTCTTGAGTGATTTCATTAGAGTCTACTAACCAACTTGCTACCCAACCCACTTGATCGTCGCCAAGTCGAACTTTATACCATTTGTTTTCTTCACCTAGAAGAAACAGACGATCACTTTCTTCTACCTGTGTTAAGACATCATGAGACAATCCAGGACCATAACGAACGTTAAGAACATCAGCTTCAACCACTACTACATTCTCGTTGGCTAATGCAACCATCGCACCAAATGTTAGGGTGATTAATACAACAAATAAACTAATCACTACTTTTTTATTAGGAATATTATTTATTATTTTATTGGATAAGGAATCTCTAGCCATAGTAGAACCTCCTTTTTAGTATGAAAACGTTAAGATATAAAATTATTATACCAACTAGTTATTAGTTTGTTAAGCCAACTATATAGGATAATAGGTTAGTAAGCAAATATTCTTTGACAATTCGATTAAAATTTAGTAAGGTTGTACTAATGAAATAGTAATTCCGTTGAAAGAAAAAAGTACATTTGAATTCATGCATACAGAAAAGGCATTATTTGTTGAGAGATGTCTATGGAATTCAAATGGAAAGACATTCTTGAGGATTGGCAGTGAAAAGCTGTCACGTTAAAGGCGTTAACGAAGAGGGAATAATTTTATTCCAAATCAAGGTGGTACCACGTGCCAAATATCATTTACACGTCCTTATTCGCGAGAATAGGGGCGTTTTTTTATTGCTTATATGGATGGAGGAAGGAAACGAATGAAATACCAAAAAATTAGAGGAACTGCTGATTTTTTACCAGAAGAAACAAATAAATGGCAATTTATTGAACACACAATCGAAAAAAAATTACAACAATATTATTATAAAGAAATTCGCTTACCAATATTTGAACAATTCGAACTATTTGCTCGAGGTGTTGGAGAAACGAGCGACATTGTTTCTAAGGAAATGTATGATTTTTATGATAAAGGCGAAAGACATCTTGCGTTGCGTCCTGAAGGAACAGCAGGTGTAGTGCGTGCTTACGTAGAAAATAAAATATTTGGACCTGAACATCACAAGCCAGTAAAGTATTATTATAATGGCCCCATGTTTCGATTTGAACGTCCACAAAGTGGCCGTATGCGTCAATTCCACCAGATAGGTGTGGAAGTGTATGGCAGTAAAAATCCAGCTATTGATGTAGAGACAATGATGTTAGCAATGGATATCTTTGAGAGCTTCAATATTCAAAATTTATCACTAACTATTAACTCCTTAGGGAACACGGCTTCGCGTTTAGCTTACCGTGAAGCTTTAATTGAATTTTTAACACCATATATGGATGAGTTG
Source organism: Atopostipes sp. (assembly GCA_036752165.1). Lineage (GTDB taxonomy): Bacteria > Bacillota > Bacilli > Lactobacillales > Carnobacteriaceae_A > Atopostipes. The sequence goes on along the minus strand of DAIOTF010000001.1, from coordinate 72,712 downwards.
AGCGAAGATTCTAAGAAACGATTGCATAAAAATCCTTTGAGAGTATTAGACAGTAAAGATAAAAAGGATATTGAAATTGTAAAAGATGCACCTTCTGTACTCGATTATTTAGATGAAGAATCAGAAAAGCATTTTAAAGAAGTCAGAGAACTACTAGATTCATTAGAAGTTCCTTATGAAATTGACACAAATATGGTTCGTGGACTTGATTACTACAATGATACTATTTTCGAGGTTATTACAAACGATCCGAACTTCGGTGCGAACACTACAATTTGCGCAGGCGGACGTTATGATCAATTAGTTGAAGAAGTTGGCGGGCCATCAACACCAGGATTTGGTTTTGCAATTGGTTTGGAACGCGTATTAATGTTACTAGAAGCTTCTCATTTTGAGTTTCCAAACCTAACTGAATTAGATGCTTTCCTAGTGACGATAGGTGATGAGGCAAATAGCGAAGCATTGAAAATTGTTAGTGCGCTTCGTCAAAACGGCCTCACTGCTGAACGAGAATATATTGGTCGTAAGCCAGGTAGTCAGTTCAAAACTGCTGATAAGCTAAATGCAAAGACTGTATTTACATTAGGTGGAAATGAACTTGAGAATCGAACGATTAATATGAAGTTATTAGAAAATGGACAACAAGCATCCATTTCGTTTGATGACATTTATAGTGATAATTTTAAAGAAATTTACCAAGAACTTATAGAAAAATTAGCAAGCGAGGAGTAAATAATGAGTAGAACAATATATTGTGGCCAAGTCACAAAAGAGATGGTAGGAAAAGAAGTTACATTAAATGGTTGGGTGCAGAAAAGACGCGATTTAGGCGGCATGATTTTTATCGATTTAAGAGATCAGTCTGGTCTAATACAAGTTGTTTTTAATGCTGATGAAGGTAACGAATTATTAAAGACAGCGGAAAGTTTACGCGCAGAACATGTCCTTGAAGTAAAAGGAGAAGTTGTGGAGCGTGTTGAAGGTGCAATAAATCCAAATCTTGATACAGGTGAAATTGAAATTGTTGCATCCCATTTAAATATTTTAAATAAAGCTAAGACTCCACCATTTGAAATTAGTGATGATATCAATGTAGCGGATGATATCCGTATGAAATATCGTTATTTAGATTTACGTCGTCCACGTATGCAAGAAAATATTCGTATTCGACACAATACGAAACGAGCGATTCGTAATTTTTTAGATAATGAAGGTTTTATTGATATTGAAACACCTTACTTAACAAAATCTACACCGGAAGGGGCACGTGACTATTTGGTTCCATCTCGCGTTCATCCAGGTCGTTTCTTTGCCTTACCTCAATCTCCTCAATTATTTAAGCAACTCTTAATGGGATCAGGTGTTGACCGTTATTACCAAATTGTTCGTTGCTTCCGTGATGAAGATTTACGTGGAGATCGTCAGCCAGAGTTCACGCAATTAGATATTGAATTGGCATTCTCAGATGAAGAAATGATTCGACAAGGTATGGAAAACATGTTAAAACATGTTGTTAAAGAAGTAAAACAGATTGAAATAACTGAAGACTTCCCAGTCATTACTTATGACGAAGCCATGTCAAAATATGGAAGTGATAAACCAGATATTCGATTTGAAATGTATCTAAAAGATATCGCGTCAGTTGCTGAAAAAACGGATTTCCGAGTATTTACTTCCGCTATAGAATCAGGTGGATCTGTTAAAGGTCTCGCTGTGAAGGGTGGAGCAGAAAAATTCACACGGAAACAAATTGATGCACTTGAAGAAGTAGCGAAAAACTATGGTGCAAAAGGTTTAGCATGGATGAAGGTTTCAGATGAAGGTTTAACTGGACCCATCTCTAAATTCTTTGAAGATGAAGCAATTCAATCTGAATTATTTGAAGCGATGAACGCTGAAGCAGGCGACTTATTATTATTCGTAGCCGATGAAAGTAAAATTGTTAATGATGCATTAGGAGCATTACGTGTTCATCTAGGAAAAGAATTGGAATTATATGATTCAGAAGAGCTAGCCTTTATCTGGGTTGTAGACTGGCCACTACTTGAATTTGATGAAGATGAAGAGCGTTATGTAGCAGCTCACCATCCATTTACACGTCCGAAAAAAGCAGATATTGAAAAACTGACAACAAATCCAGAAGATGTCTATGCTGAAGCGTATGATATTGTACTAAATGGATACGAAAT
>DAIOTF010000001.1:0-70423 GCA_036752165.1 Atopostipes sp. | reverse complement strand
ATGAAAATTCTCGAAGGAAATGAAGCGATGGGTCTTCATAATATAAATGCCGAAGACATTGTCATTCATGCACCTTATATAGTTAATCTAGGGAATACGTTCAAAAAAGATAATTTCGAATTTGCTATTGAATTTATGACGGAAGAAATCAAACGAGCTGAAGCAATGGGGGCTACCCAAATGACTATGCATCCAGGTGCACATGTCGGAGCAGGCCCAAAATTAGGGATAGAAAAAATTGCAGAAGGTTTAAATCGAATTCTTAGAAAAGACCAAACCCTTCAAATAGCGTTAGAAACAATGGCGGGAAAAGGTACTGAAATCGGGCGTTCATTTGAAGAGTTAGCTCAAATTATTGAGCGAGTGGATTTAAATGAAAAACTATCGGTCACATTGGATACTTGCCATACACATGATGCGGGTTATCCAATTAAAGAGGATTTTGACTGGGTTCTTGATGAGTTTGATCGTATAATTGGATTAGAACGATTAAAAGTTATCCATGTCAATGATTCAAAGAACCCTCAAGGGGCGAGTAAAGATCGACATGAGAATATTGGATTTGGTGAAATTGGCTTTGAAGCTTTAAATTATATTGTTCATCATCCCAGATTAGAAGCACTACCTAAGATTTTAGAAACACCTTTTGTAGGGGAAGATAAAAAGAATAAAAAAGCACCTTATGCACATGAAATTCATATGTTAAAAGCACAGACTTTTAATGAAGATGTCTTGAATGATATTCTAAACCAAACACCGTTTAATTAACTCTAAAAAAAGTACAAAGAATCTTTCTTTGTGCTTTTTTGCATTTTGTTCGGTAGTTTGATTTCAAAGAAAAGCATCCACACCTGTGCTATAATTAGGGAACAAGAACGAATAAATGGATGAAAGTAGTGGGAGATTTTGGAAGAAATAAAGAAGAAAATAGTTGTTATTGTTGGACCAACGGCTGTAGGAAAAACAGCCTTTAGTATAGAAGTTGCCCAACATTTCAGTGGTGAAGTGATTAGTGGTGATTCAATGCAAATTTATAAAGAATTAAGCATTGGAACAGCAAAGGTTACACCAGAAGAAATGGGTGAAATCCCACATCATTTAATAGACTTTAAAGAAATTGAAGAAAGTTATACAGTATCGGATTTTCAAAAAGATGCGGAAAATAAAATAAATACAATCTCAAATAATAACCACCTACCCATTATTGCAGGAGGGACAGGTTTATACGTTGAGTCTTTACTTTATCCAGTATCCCATGGGAATGATGCAAAACCCAATGTTAAATTAAGGAAAGAACTTGAAGAATTCGCAAAAGTTAAGGGAAACGATTCTTTATGGGAACGATTAAAAAAAATTGACTCAAAATCAGCTGATAATATTCATCCAAATAATGTACGTAGAGTGGTTAGAGCTTTAGAGGTTTATTATGAAACGGGCCAACTATTTTCTTCGTTTCAAGAGGAAAAGAAAAATAAAGAAATGGAATATGATGCATATATCATTGGTCTAAATACGGAGCGCGAACTACTTTATAAACGAATTAATGAACGAGTGGATTTAATGATAGAAAGTGGTTTAGTAGAAGAAGCTCATACATTATGGGAGAAACTTGGACCACATCCAAAGGCTCAAAGTACAAAGGCAATTGGTTATAGCGAATTGTTTCAATATTTCAATGAAGAAATTTCGTTAGAAGAAGCTATAGATGCGATCAAACAAAACTCTAGACGGTATGCAAAAAGACAATTAACTTGGTTTAGAAACCGATTAGAGAATGTTCATTGGTATGATTTCGTCACTAAACCAGAAGACAAAGAAGAGTGTATGAAAAAAATAAGTGAATTTCTAGAAGGTGAATAATATGGAGAGACCACAGGAAAAAGCTATTTTAGTAGCTGTACAAACAACAGAAACAGATACAAATTTTCAGTATTCATTAGAAGAATTAGCACAACTTGTAGAAAATACAGGGGTATTAGTTGTAGGAGAAGTTACGCAAAAAAGAGATAGGTTCGATAATCGAACAATTATCGGAAAAGGTAAAATACAAGAATTAAAACGTTTAGTCGAAGAGTTGGAAGCTACAACTGTTGTATTTAACCAAGAATTATCTCCTAGTCAAGTTCGAAATATTCAAGAAGAAATAGACGTTAAAATTTTAGATCGAATCCAAGTAATCCTTGATATATTCGCATTAAGAGCCACAAGCAAAGAAGGTAGTTTGCAAGTACAACTAGCACAACTCAATTACCTTTTACCTCGTTTGGTCGGGCATGGAATTAATATGTCTCGTTTAGCCGGTGGTATAGGTACAAGAGGACCAGGTGAGACAAAATTAGAAACAGATCGACGTCATATTAATCGACAAATGACTGAAATCAAAAGAGAATTAAAAAAAGTGGAAGGCCATAGAACTAGAAGACGTGCTCAACGACTAAGAGGCAATTTATTTAGAGTGGGTTTGATAGGTTACACGAACGCTGGAAAGTCCACTATCTTAAATACATTAACGGATAGTTCCACTTATGAAAAAGATGAACTTTTCGCTACTTTAGATCCTGTGACAAGAAAATTAGAACTAAATTCAGGTCTACAGGTAACTTTAACGGATACTGTAGGTTTTATTCAGGATCTGCCGACTCAACTAATTGAAGCTTTTCAATCTACTCTAGAAGAGACGAAAGATGTTGATTTACTGTTACATGTTGTTGATGCGTCAGCTCATGATATGGAAAATCATCAGGATACTGTTTTAGAATTGATGAAAAATTTAGGAATGGACACTATACCGATGCTAACGGTTTATAATAAAATTGATTTGGTCGAAGGAGAATTTTATCCAACACTCTTTCCAAATGTGGTTATTTCAGCGATTAATGAAAAAGATCAAAATCTGCTTTTGGAAAGTATCCAATCGGCTATCCAAGATCAATTAGAGCCATATGCTGTGACCGTACCTTCTCATAGAGGAGATGTATTAGCTCAATTGAAAAGAGAAACCATTATAACTGAACAGTCTTTTGATAAAGATTCGCAAAATTATGAAGTGGAAGGTTACGTTAAAGATGTTTCTTGGCTTAATGTCATTTTTAGTGAATAAGTTCAATCATAAAGGGAGATAATATGACTGAAGAAAATAATTTAATTAATTTAAGTCATTTGACTAATAAAGAAAATAAAGATAATCAAAGAGAAACGCCTAAACAATCAGAAACACCGTCAAAAAGTTTAAAAACTTTTCGTATGATTTCAAAGATTGAACCTCAAAAAAGAAAAGGGCGCTATAACGTCTATATAAATGATATGTTTGCTTTTGGAGTAGATGAAGAAGTTTTACTGCGGTTTGAATTAAAAAAAGGTTTGCATGTTACACCAGAACTACAGAAAGAAATTGAAGCAGAGGATACTTTTGCTAAAGCTTATTCGAAAACATTAAATTATTTAAGTCATTCTTTACGTACTGAAAAGCAAATCAGAGACTACCTAGTAAAAAATGAAATTGATATTTATACGGACCGAATCATTGGCACACTGAAAGAATTAAAGTTAATTGATGATTTGATTTATTCTGAAAGTTATGTTCGGACGATGGCAAATGTAAATCAAAAGGGGCCACGTAATATCGAACAAGATTTAAAACAGCGGGGTGTATCAGAACATACAATCATGGATGCTTTAATGGAATATCCAGAGGAACAACAACTTGAGAATGCGATTGATTTAGCTGAAAAAAAATGGACGAAAACTAAAAACAGTTCAACCTTTGAGAGTATTCAAAAGGTCAAACAATACTTAGTAAATAAAGGCTACAATTTCGAGCAAGCTGACCAGGCGATATCCACGATAGATACAGAAAAAGATCAAGATGAAGAATATAGATCTTTAGAAAAACAAGCAGAAAAAGCCTATAAAAGATATGCTAGAAAATATGAAGGTTACGAACTTAATCAAAGACTCCGAGCATTTTTATATTCAAAAGGTTTTCAAAATGAACTTATTAACCGTTATTTAGAAGAAAGGGAAATTAACTAAATTGTTTAAAATAGCATTTACAAGAGAAGAATTAAAAGATCAATTTAATATTGACATGTGGGATGAAGATAAAATTGCTTCTTTTCGGAAAATATTACTTGATTGGTATGACAAACAAGAAGCTGATCATAATTTCCCTTGGAGAGAAACAGGTGACCCGTATCATATTTGGATATCCGAAATTATGCTACAGCAAACACGAACAGATACGGTCATTCCATACTACGAAAGATTTATCAAAGCTTTTCCAACAATCAAAGACCTAGCACAAGCTCCTGAAGAAAAAGTTTTAAAAATGTGGGAGGGACTAGGTTATTATTCGAGAGCGCGCAATTTAAAAGAAGCCGCTATGCAAATTGTTTTGCATCATCAAGGGATTTTTCCAAATAATCCTGAAGAAATCATTAAACTCAAAGGGATTGGTCCTTATACTGCAGGTGCAATTAGTAGTATTGCTTTTAATTTACCAATTCCAGCAATTGACGGCAATTTAATGCGTGTATTTAGTCGGTTATTTGAAATAGACCTGGATATTACGAAAGCTAAAAACCGAAAAGTTTTTGAGACAGTTGGTTTGTATTTAATTGATCCAAAACGACCTGGAGACTTTAATCAGGCTTTAATGGATTTAGGGCGGACAGTTTGCACGCCTAAAAACTATTTTCCTGAACTTTCACCTGTGAAAGAATTTAATGCTTCCTATTTAAATGAAACTTGGGCTAAGTATCCTGTAAAAAAAGCAAAACCTAAACCAAAACCAGTGACTTATATATCATTGATTCTTCAAAATGAAAAAGGAGAATTTCTCTTAGAACAGAGACCGTCAAGAGGATTACTAGCGAATTTATGGCAATTTCCTTTAATTGAAGTGGAGACAATTATTTCAGACGGGACTTGGAAATCATTTAATCCAGTGGTTTTAGATCAATTAGATGAAGAGCAACAGAATTTTATAAAACAGTATGTTAAAGAGAAGTATCAATTAAACTCAGCTATTATCCCTCAATCTAAAGGGGTCATTGAACATATTTTTAGTCATTTAAAATGGGAAGTGTCTATTTTTGAAGGTAAGGCAGTGGAAAGTGAAGAGTTTATTTCATTACCCAAAAATACTCGATGGGTGCAAGAAAAAGATTTTGAAGATTTTACTTTTCCTACAGTTCAGAAAAAAATATGGAAATCCTTTACAGAGTTAACTCTTTTTTAAAGAAAGGTAGATAGAATGGATTTAAGATCAAACCGTAAACAAACAAATAAATGGTTGGTAGTAGGTGGGGTTGTTCTTGCAACTGTATTAATTATTGGTTTAATCATTGGTTATAATTACTGGCAGCAACAAAAAAGAAAAGAACAAGCGGAAGCAACAGCCACTTTATTTATAGAGGCACTAGAAAAACAGGATTATGAAGAAATCTCCTCATTGGTTTCTGAGATATCATTGGAGGATATTGACTATACACGTCAAGAAGTTCGAGATAGATATGAAACGGTTTATGGTGGCATCGGGGCTACCGAATTGAGTATTGATAATTATCAACTCGTAGAAGATGAAGAGGCTGGGGAGTTTAAACTCGAATATGTTTTAGGAATGAACACATCTTTAGGTGAATTAACCAATCAGTCGTTTCAAACGACATTTCATGAAACTGAAGATGGTTTTCGCGTGAATTGGGATCCCTCTTTAATTTTTCCTGAAATGGCGTTAGAAGATACACTTCACGTTACTATGCAGTCAGGTAGAAGGGGATCCATCTATGATCGAAATGGTGAATTATTAGCTGGAGAAGCTCCTGCATGGGAAGCTGGGTTATATCCTGCTTTACTTGGTGAGGGAGAAGGTCGTGAAGCAAACCTTGAAGCAATTGCAGATACGTTAGAAACAAATGTAGAACAATTAGAGAATTTACTTTCTGCTAGTTGGGTAACTGAAGAGTCATTTGTCCCCGTAAAAATTGTAGAGGAAGATAATAGACCTGAGATAACAGGTGTAGTATACCAAGAAACGACTGCAAGAACTTATCCTTTAGCAGAAGCAGGTGCGCATCTTATTGGATATACCGGTGAAGTCTTTGCAGAGGATATAGAAGAAGATCCTACTCTTTCACCAGGCGATATTATTGGGAAATCAGGTTTAGAAGCAGCATTTGACCCACGTCTTCGCGGAAGTAAAGGCGGGAGTATTCAAATTCTCAACGAAAATGGAGAAACTAAAACTATCTTGCAGGAATCAGTAGTAGAAGATGGTGAAGACATTACCATTACTATTGATAAATCATTACAAGAGGCTTATTATGAAACTTTTGCCGGGGATAGTGGATCGGCAGTAGTGACAGCGCCTCAAACAGGAGAGTTACTCGTACTAACAAGCTCACCTTCCTATGATCCAACAATGATGTCTCGAGGAATCAGCACCGAGGCCTATCAAGCGTATGCAGACGATGAGAATGCACCATTTTTACCTCGCTATACTGCACGTTATGCACCGGGCTCAACATTCAAAGCAATTACCGGAGCAATAGGCCTTGATAGTGGGGTAACAACAGTTGAAAAAACGCATACGATTACAGGTTATGAATGGCAGAAAGACGATACATGGGGTAACCATGTGATTCGCCGGGTTCAAAATCAACCAACGGAAGTCGATTTAGAAGATGCGTATGTATTTTCTGATAATATATTCTTCGCGAGAGAAGCATTGGAAATGGGGGCTGAAACCTTCATGGAGGGCCTGGAACAATTTCCATTTGGAGAAAAGTTCGACTTGCCCATCCCTATGAATCCGGCTCAAATTACCAATAGTGGATCTTTTGATAATGAAATGTTACTAGCGGATACAGCTTACGGACAAGGACAATTACTAATGAGTCCACTACATCAAGCAGTTTTTTATAGTCCTTTTGCGACAGGAGGTAATTTAACTTATCCTGTACTAGAAAAATCTGAGGAAACTATTGAACCCATGCAGCCTATTTCTACAGATGCAGCTGCCATCGTAAATAAAGATTTAATCCAAGTTGTAGAAAGTCCTAATGGGACAGCTCATGCATTGAGTAATTCAACCACGCGACTAGCTGCAAAAACGGGCACCACTGAAACTCAATCTCAAGAAGATGAGGAGACTATGGATACAAACGGTTTTCTACTTGTGTATGATGCAGAGAATCAGGACTTCTTATCCGTTATCTTAGTAGAAGATGCTGGCGGATCGGATGTAGTTAGACAATTCTCAACCTTATTTAATTAACTAGAACCATCGATTCATAAACCAGAAATGTTTTCTTTAATTTTATTTATGTTACAATCGTTAGTGAGATTTGTTTATTCATTCAACGAATAAATAAAAGAATTTCTGAGAGTTGGCTAAATATAATGGAAAATAAACCTAGAGAAGGAGACTTTATTACAATCCGAAGCTATAAACACGATGGTAGTTTACATCGTACGTGGCGAGACACCATGGTGTTAAAAACAACTGAACATGCGTTAATTGGTTGTAATGACCATACATTAGTGATTGAATCAGATGGTCGTAGATGGCGAACACGTGAACCTGCACTTGTGTATTTTCACAAAGAGTATTGGTTTAATATTGTCACTATGATTCGTCAAAAAGGAGTGTCTTATTATTGTAATTTAGCTTCGCCGTTTTTGATTGATGAAGAAGGAGCTAAATACATCGATTATGATTTGGATGTAAAAATTTTTCCTGACGGTGAGAAACGATTACTAGATGTGGATGAGTATGAGATTCACAGTAAACGGTATGGGTATCCAGATGAAATTGACCCGATATTAAATGAACATGTAAAGATCTTAGTAAGTTGGATTAAAGAAGAACGGGGCCCGTTTTCAAAGGATTACGTAGATTTATGGTATAACCGTTACAAGCAACTTACTGGAAGATATCAATAAAAAAGCAATGAGTGGTATTTTAAAACCACTCATTGCTTTTTAACTTCATAGACCTTTTATATGATCATCCCGCTCAGAACGAACAAAACTATTTGTTAATTTATTGAAGTGTTGCAATTCTTTATCATATTCAAAGATTTTAGTCATCAGACGCAATAAATCATTCCCTTTAGAAAAATCATATTCCATCGAAGCATCTGATGAAGCTTCAGTATAAAATGCTTCCATGAATCTACGACGTAAATCCGTGCGATATTTCAAAAAATTGACTTCTTCAGGTAAAATACGGCCATTCCACTTTAATAGAATTTGTTCGTGAGCCGTCATAAGAGTTTCCATCCGTTCTCTTATTAATGTACGTAAATCATTTGGTAAATGATTTAATGTACTCTCTGATTCATGCATGATTACTGCCAGATCATAAAAGACTTGGTTAGTTTTAATGGATTGTCGACACAGAACTAAAAATCGTAACATGGAATAGTATTTTCTGCTAGCAAATCTTTTATAGAAAGGGTCTCTCATATATTTTTGGAATTTTCGTAGCGTAATAACTTCTTTATTTAACCGTTTTAAATCTTCCGCCATTAATGGAAATTGCGCATTTTTTCTCAACATTTGACGAACATGTTTCATTGTACTATCTGTAAGGTCCACTGTTTTATTGTAAAACTTTACATCGTATCTTGGTGGAAGTACAAACGTATTTACAAAAAAAGCTATCATAATACCCGTAAGTGTAGCTGCTACTCGTTGAATGGCAGTTATTAGAATACTTTCACCAGGAGAAAGCATAACGTTAATTAAAGTAAGGGTGGATAACCCTATTACATCGTTTAATCCTAATTGATGTAGCAAAGCAATAAGCATTGCTGAAGCCACAGCGATTAAAAAGATAGAATCTCCTAGATAACTGACTACTACAAATGCCAGGAGACCACCAATAATATTTGCTACTAAACGATCGCGTGTTTTTACAAATGTTTCTTGTACTGAAGGTTGCATCGAGAAAATAACAGCAGCTGCCGTTAATCCTATACTATCTTCTAATCCAAATAATGGTGGAATAATAAATGACAAAAGTATGGCTAAACCAGTCTTAAAGGTACGAGCTCCAATTTTCAACTTAATCATTCTTCCTCTCTTAGAGTATAGTACCATGTATCAGGCTAATTATAGTGGATATTATTCAAAGAATCTATCCATATAAATAATGATTTTAAACAAAAAAGACATTAGTTGTAAGTTGAATAGAATATGAGTTATAATTAATTCACGACTTAAAGCATCAGGAGGAAATTAAATGAGACCAGGAAAAAAGAAAGCTACAATAAGTTTAGGTTTAATTTTAGGCACAGTTGGCGGGGCGGTGGCTGCTTATTTTCTTGCACCTAAACGAGGGGATGAAACTAAGAAAATTGTTGCTAGAAAAATGAATCATTTGACTCAAAAATCAATTTTACATGCACAAAGCAAATTAATTAATTTTGAACAAGCGTTAGAAAAAAGCTTAGAAAAAGAGGATCAAACGATTAATTACTATTAATTCTAATAAGATTCTTGCTATTATTACAATCCTATGGTATTATAATAAACATAAGTTTTTTGACCCGTCAATTTATGTCAGTCCCTGATATGCACTGACATAAAATGATGACAATCACTAACTTAATTAACGTATTTTTTCGCTGTTATTAAAACCGAAGAGATGCGTTTTTTTTATGCATATTTTTACATAGTCAATGAAAGTTTGGTATAATTGGTAATGAACATTTTGCTTTTAATTAAGGAGGACAGCAAATGAATATTGTAAAACTTCAAGAAAGAATTAGAGAGAAAGCGTACGATATTGGGATTGATAAAATTGGTTTTGCAAGCGCTGATCCTTTTTATGAGCTTGAAGAGTCGATAAGAGAACAACATATGAAAGGACATCAATCTGGTTTTGAGCATAAAGTGCTTGAAGAACGAATTTATCCAGAAAAAATCTTTGATAACCCTCAGTCAATCATATCCATTGCATTAGCATATCCTTCTGCAATTCAAAACGAGCCCACACGGAAACGTGGAGAAAGAAGGGGAGAATTTGCGCGTGCATCTTGGGGGAGAGATTATCATTTCATTTTAGAAGAATACCTTTCTAAATTAATTGAAATCATGAATGAAGAAACAAATGGTCATGCGTCTTTTAAGCCAATGGTTGATACTGGTGAATTAATCGATGTAGCAGTAGCTGCACGAGCGGGTATAGGCTTTGTTGGTAGAAATGGATTATTAATTACAAAAGAGTTTGGTTCATATGTTTATCTAGGAGAAATCATTACGGATATCCCCTTTGAACCGGACGCACCCGTAGACTATGATTGTGGGGCTTGTAATCGGTGTATCGTGGGATGCCCAACTCAAGCTTTGCTTGGAAATGGAGAGATGAACGCGAATCGCTGTTTATCTTATCAAACACAAACGAAAAATTATATGCCAGATAAATATCGCCGTAAAATGGGGAAGGTTATCTATGGATGTGACATTTGCCAAATCGTTTGTCCATACAACCAAGGGATAGATTTTCACTTACATGAAGACATGGAACCTGAATACGAAAAGACTCGACCTGAATTGGAACCCCTATTAACTATTTCAAACCGAGAATTTAAAGAGCGGTTTGGAGAGATGGCCGGTTCTTGGCGAGGGAAAAAGCCACTTCAAAGAAATGCAATTATTGCATTAGCCAACTATCGCGATAGAAGTTCGATACCTACCTTATTAGGCTTAATTGAGAATGATTCGCGTCCGATGATTCGTGGAACATCCGCTTGGGCAATCTCTAAAATAATGAGGCGGAACCCTAATCGAGAGATTATAGCTTTTCTAGAAGAAGCACTTGAAAAGGAAGAGGATGAAGAAACTGTTCGTGAATTTCAACAAGCTATTCATCAATTGAAAGAAAATTTACTAAAGAAATGAAGGAATTAGAAAATGAATCATATTGTATTATATAAACCACAAATTCCACCAAACACTGGGAATATAGCAAGAACATGCGCCGGTACAGACACACATCTTCACTTAATTCACCCACTTGGCTTTAGTTTAGAAGATAAAATGCTAAAAAGAGCAGGTTTAGATTATTGGAGTGAATTAAAAGTCACGCATCATCGTAATCTAAAATCCTTTTTAGAGTATGCGAAGGATGGAAAATTGCATTTAGTGACTAAGTTTGCGTATAATACATATTCAGAGGTAAATTATACGAACTATGAAGAAGATCACTACTTTATTTTCGGGAAGGAAACGACTGGCTTACCAGAGAAGTTCATGCGAGAAAATGAAGAAAAATGCATTCGAATTCCAATGGACGATACACATATTCGTTCTTTGAATTTATCAAATACTGCTTCCATAATTATCTACGAAGCTTTACGACAACAAAACTTTCCAAATATGGATTTACAAAAACATTACTTAAATGACAAACTCGATTAACAACTAAAACATTACAGTTTTTTAAGATAGGGGTTAATATTAAAATGGGAAAAGTACAAAATATTTCAAGAAATGAAATTTGGATAGAAGTATTTAATGCAATCACACATGGCTTAGCAGCCGTATTAGGTGTTGTAGGGATGATCTTACTCGTAGAAAAAGCCATATCATCAAATACTTATTCAATAGCTGAATTGGTTTCGTATATTATTTATGGGTCGAGTTTTATCATCTTATTCTTAGCTTCAACCTTATACCACAGTTTCAGCTTTACCGGTTACCGAGATTTATTTCAGAAAATTGACCACGCCTCTATTTATTTACTGATTGCAGGCTCATACACGCCTTATTTAATTGTGACGGTTGGAGGAGCAATTGGATACACATTTTTAACCATCGTATGGATAGCTGCAATCGCAGGAATCGTTTTTGAAGTCATATGGACGAATCGTTATCCTAAATTAAGTACATACTTATATCTAATTATGGGCTGGATGGGATTGTTTTTAATTTATCCTCTTTATAAATCTTTTGATGTGATGGGTATTTTGTTGTTATTTATTGGAGGCGTATTTTACTCGGTCGGAACTATTTTTTATCGGATGAAAGATAATGGCTGGATGCATGTTATTTGGCACTTATTTGTAGTGGCTGGGGCGGGTTTCATGTTTTTCAGTATTTATCTCTATGTTTAATCGTTTAAGTCCTAAAAGCAGTCTCTATCCGGAGGCTGTTTTTTATTTTAAAATCGTATTATTCTGAAAATAAGCGAATTGTTTGTTATAATTAATCTATAATTTTAGCTCAAACTAAAACATTTTTTAACTATAGTTAATAGAAAATAGGTGATTGAATGGTTGATTGGTTTTTATCTATTCATCCAATTTGGCAAGCAACACTAGCAGGTATCTTTACATGGGCGATGACAGCTCTAGGATCAAGTTTGGTTTTTTTATTTAATGAAGTGAATGATAAATTACTTTCCATCATGAATGGGTTTGCTGCTGGCGTAATGTTTGCTGCGAGTTATTGGTCGCTTTTAGCACCATCAATTGAATTCGCAGAACAAGGTGGCTATGGTATTTGGTCATTTGTTCCAGCTTTAGTCGGGTTTTTAATTGGTGCATTTTTCTTACGAGTGGTCGATGGTGTAGTACCCCATATCCATATGCGTACTCAAGGGATTACTGAACAAGAAGGGACTGAAACGTCGCTTTCATCTACGGCTCTTTTATTTCTAGCGATAACCATACATAATGTTCCTGAAGGCTTAGCTATTGGGGTAGCTTTTGGTGCAGCAGGAGAAGGGGCCTCCGCTTTAGCAGGAGCTTTAGTTCTAGCGGCCGGTATAGGTCTTCAAAACTTCCCAGAAGGCGCAGCTTTAGCTATGCCTATACGAGCAGAAGGTAAATCAAAAGGACATGCATTCAATATGGGTCAAGCGAGTGCTTTAGTGGAAATTATTTCCGCAACATTAGGGGCTTGGCTAGTTACTCAAGTCTCGATTATTCTTCCTTACGCTTTAGCTTTTGCAGCTGGCGCGATGATTTTTGTTTGTGTGGAAGAATTGATACCGAATTCTCAACACAATGGCTACAGTGAAGTAGCTACTATGGCGTTTATGCTTGGGTTTGCAATTATGATGACGCTTGATGTTGCGCTTGGGTAAGCAATCAAAGATAAACGAGGACTCTTTCTCTGCGAATTAATATAGTAGAGAAGAGGTCCTCTTTTTTTTCCAAAGGTTATCATTATAAATTATGAACTACTTGTTTTAAAATTAATCTATAGAGAATAGAAAGTAGGAGTTTTTATGTCATATCTTTATTATGTGCTTGGTGCAGCGATTATTATATACACTCTAATTGACATTATCTGGACAACATTATGGGTTGATGGAGGAGCTGGATGGATAACGGATCGATTAACGACCTTTATATGGCGAAGGATTCTAAAATCAGAAAAGGAGCTTTTTTTGGATATTTCAGGTCCTTTGATTCTAAGCGTTACACTGTTTACATGGTTTCTTCTTCTATGGATTGGAGCGACTGTTTTCTTTGCGGGCGACTTAAACGCGATTGTTAACTCTTCAACCAATCAATCCATTACTTGGTATCAATTGCCTTATTATAGTGGGTTTGTAGTATTTACACTAGGTATTGGGGATTTTACCCCCCAAACGACATTATTTCAGTTAGCTACCGCATTATTTTCAGGAGTAGGGATGGTAATGTTGACATTTGGTGCTTCGTATATCCTTTCCATTGTAAGTGCAGTTGTTGAAAAAAGAACTTTTGCTCGTAATATTACGGGGATAGGAGAAAGCAGTTTCGAATTTTTAGAAAGTATTTGGAATGGTGAAAACTTTCACCAGCTTGATGATGTTTTAGCGGACTTAAATTCTCAAATTACTCAATATACACAACAGATTCAAGCTTTTCCTTTGTTGCAATACTATCATAGTGAAAAAATTGAAAAAACAACAACAGTTGCTATGGCGGTATTATATGAATCTGTATTGATTTTAAAATATGGAATAATTGAAGAAGGGTTAGTAAATGAGACTTTAGTTCATGCGACGATTAAAAGTATTAATAACTACATAGACACCTCTGATGAAGGCTTTGGGAATCTTTTTGAAGATTATGATGGTACACCACCAATATTAAATCTTTCTAGTTTAAGCCACTTGGATATTCCTTTAGCAAATCAAAAAGAATTTTCGAATAAAGTTGAAATATATAAAGAAAACCGTCACCGATTACAAAAAATCATTATGATTGACCATCATAAATGGCCCAATCAGTAGAAATCGAAAAAGAGTTCTCATTTCTCTACTTTTCAGTAGTAGAGAAGAGAACTCTTTTTGTTCTATTGACTACATTTCATCGGGTGCTTGCACACCTAATAATCTTAAATCTTCTTCTAACATTATTGCAACAGCGTAAGCTAATGCTAGACGACTATCTCTTTCTGGAGAATCATCTAATACCCGGACGTTTGCGTAGAATCGGTTAAACGCTTGAGCCAAGCTTAAAGCATGTTTTGCAATGATAGAAGGCTCGTATTCACGGTATGCACGTTCCAATACGCTTGTAAACGACTGAATGAGTTTAACGACACTCCAGCTATAGTTGTCAGTGAGGGAAAGCTCCATCTGCTTGTTAAAGTCTTCTGGTTTCACTCCAGCTTTCTTTAAAATACTCAAGGCTCTCGCACGTGTATATTGAACGTAAGGTCCAGTTTCACCTTCGAATTGAACGATATCATCTAGATTAAAGTTAAAATCATTGCGACGGTCATGTTGTAAATCATGGAAAACTACTGCTCCTACACCAACCTGCTCAGCAACTTCTTCTTTATTTTCTAAACCTGGATTCTTTTCATTAATTTGACTTGCTGCACGTTCAACAGCTTCATCTAATACATCTTCGAGTAGGACAACTTTCCCACGTCGTGTAGACATTTTTTCACCATCAATTGAAATCAATCCAAAGATAATGTGGTGGATATCTTCTTCCCATTCATAATTCATTTCTTGAAGAACTGCTTTTAATTGTCTGAAATGATAAATTTGATCTTGTCCAACGACATATAAAGCTTCAGAAAAATCATATGTGCGTTTACGGTATAAAGCAGAAGCAAGATCACGCGTAATATATAAAGTAGCGCCGTCTTGTTTTTTAATTAAAGCAGGTTGTAAATCGTGCGCATCTAACCGAACAACCTCAGCTCCTTGGTCTTCAACTAGTAAGCTTTTTTCTTCTAAAATTTCTACAACTTCATCCATTTTATCGTTGTAGAAAGATTCACCATTGTACGAATCAAATGTGACCCCTAAGCGGTCGTAGACTTGATTAAATGCATTCAACGACTCTTCGCGGAACCAACGCCATAATTCAGTAGCTTCTGGATCTCCAGCTTCAAGCTTTCTAAACCATGAGCGTCCTACTTCTTCTAATTCTGGGTCTTCTTCAAGCTCTTCATGAAATCGAACGTATAACTCATTTAATTCAGTGATTGGGTTTGCACGAACAGCGTCTTCGTTTCCCCATAATTTATAAGCCGTGATTAATCGACCAAATTGGGTTCCCCAATCTCCTAAGTAGTTAATTTTAATCGGAGTGAATCCAATTTTTTCTAAAATATTCGCTAGGGCATTCCCTATAACTGTTGAGCGCAGGTGCCCCATCGACATTGGTTTTGCAATATTCGGTGAAGACATATCAATTGGAATATTTTTCCCTTTACCGATATCCAAAGCACCGTAATTTTCTTTCTGAGAAAGAACCTCACCCAGAACTTCTGCACTTACTTCGGCTTTACTTAAGTAAAAGTTTAGGTAAGGACCGACAACTTCTACTTTTTCAACAATATCAGAAGAAAAGTCCTGTGCAATATCGGATGCGATTTCAGCTGGATTTTTGCGGAATACTTTTGCTAATTGAAAAGTAGGAAATGCGAGATCACCATGTTCTTCGTGTTTTGGTTTTTCTAGCAAAGAAGCGATTTCTTCTGTTGTTAAATGCTCTTTAAGTTGAGTGGATAAATCTTCAGCGATTTTTAATTTATAATCCAACTCAACACCTCCTTTAATCATTCTATATTTTTATTCTTTTAGTTTCCTAGTATAAATAGCTATGACATTATATCAAAACAACTCACTGAGGGCAAATACAAAAGGCAAAGGAGTATTACTCTCTTTGCCTTAAAATTCATCTCCAGATCCATTCATTACCGTCTTTTTCAAGAAGTTCGTGCGCTTCTTTAGGACCATTTGAATTCACAGGATATTTATAGGGTTTGCTTGGATTTAAATTCCAAGCATTTTTAATGTCATCAATATATTTCCAAGATTCAGCAACTTCATTCCAATGGACAAAATTTGTTTTGTTTCCTTTTAAAGCATTCAATATTAGTTTTTCGTAGTCATCAGGAACTTCGCCTTGCACTTTATGTTTCAATTGGATGGGTTCAAGATCATACTCTAAACCAATTTTCTTATGATTGATTTGCAGAACAATGCCTTCTTCAGGCCCAATGTGTATCGTTAATACATTCTTTGACAACTCATCTTTTGAGAATAAAGAAGAATCTTCATTTTTAAAGACAATGTCAATGCGTGTACATTTATCCGCCATTCTTTTACCTGTTCGGATGTATAAAGGCACCTGCTCCCAGTTAGGATTCAGTGATTCAATTTTTCCCGCAACAAAAGTCTCTACGTCAGAATCTTCTGCTACTTCATTTTCAGATAAATAATCTAGAATTTCTGGGAAATTATCTGAGTACGTGTACTGGCCACGTACAAAAAGTTTATCAATGTTTTCAGGATGAACACGTTTCAAATCTTTTAAAGCTTGTACTTTACTTTTCGTAATTTCTTTTGAATTAAAGGAAGTAGGCTCTTCCATCAAAAGATAGCTGACAATTTGAAGTATATGGTTTTGAACCATATCTCTTAGGGCACCGCTTTGCTCGTAAAAAGCACCTCGAGTATCAACGCCCAAATCTTCGGCTAGGGTTATTTGAATATTTGAAATGTAATTATTATTCCAAATCGGCTTAAAGATAGGATTTGTAAAGCGTAAAGCCATTAATGACTGAATCATCTCTTTTCCAAGATAATGATCAATTCGATAAATTTGTTCTTCATCAAAAGCGTTTAAAATATCGTTATTTAATTGATTTGAATTCTCATATTCCGTCCCAAAAGGTTTTTCGATAATGACTCGGTCATAACCTTTATCAGTAACTAATTCCTCTGATTTTAAGTGTGAGGTAATCGTACCGAAAAAGTTGGGGGACATCGATAAGTAAAACATGCGGTTTCCACCAATTTTATACTCTTCATCTAATTGATCCGCCAAGTCACGCAGCTTATGGTAATGATCAGTATCATTTACGTTATGCGATTGATAATAAAAATGCTTGGAAAATTCTAAAGCATCTTCATCGGACACTTTAATATCTTCAATCGCTTCTTGAATGACAGAACGATAATGTTCATCCGTCCATTCTCGACGAGCAGTTCCTATGACTGCGAAATTATTTTTTAAAATATTTTTAGAGTACAAGTAGTACAATGCAGGATAAAGTCTACGATAAGCTAAGTCACCTGTACTTCCGAATATAATAAATAATGCTTTTTCATTTTGAGACATGTCACAATCTCCTTTTCTAATTTAACATATTTTCTATTTTACTTTTTATTTTCAATATAAGCAAATCAGTTTTAATAGTATACTAATCTTTCTAATGATTAATCACTAGCGCATAGGCGAATACTCTGGTAGAATAGGATTCGAAATCTAGTTAGGAGAGTTTTTATGACAACATTTAAAGATTTTAATTTAGAACCATATTTGTTAGAAGCCATCGAAGAGTTACATTTTACAAAGCCAACCGATATCCAAAAAGAAGTAATTGAACAAATTCAATCGAATAGAGATCTAATCGGTCAATCAAAGACAGGATCTGGAAAAACTCATGCATTCTTGTTACCTTTAATTAACCAATTAGATGAAGAGAAAGACGAAGTACAAATTGTAATTACAGCACCAAGTCGTGAGTTAGCCGAACAATTGTATCAAGCAGCTGTTCAACTAACTGAAAAAGCACCTTGGAAAATTGTTGTTTCGCGTTTTATTGGCGGTACAGATAAAAATCGTCAAATTGAAAGCTTACAATCTTCTCAACCACATATCGTCATTGGAACGCCAGGCCGATTGAATGATTTAGTCAAAGCGAATGCACTTAAAACACATACTGCCTTCGCAATGGTAGTTGATGAAGCAGATATGACACTTGATTTAGGATTTATTGAAGAAGTAGATAATATTGCAGGAACTATTCCAAAAGAGAGCCAATTTTTAGTATTTTCAGCAACTATCCCGCAAAAATTGCAACCATTTTTACAAAAGTATATGAATAATCCAATAACGATTGAAATCGAAAATAAAGAAGTTATTTCAGATTTAGTACAAAATTGGCTAATTTCTACAAAAAGTAAAGATCGTTTTGACATTATTTATGAAATTTTGACTATAGGAAATCCGTACCTGGTGTTAATCTTTGCAAACACGCAAGAAAACGTAGAAGATTTAGCGAATAAATTATTAGAGAAAAACCTGAATGTTGGTGTATTACACGGTGGATTAGACTCTCGAGAGAGAAGACGTGTGATGAGAAGTATCCACAATCTTGATTATCAATACATTGTAGCCACAGATTTAGCTGCTCGTGGAATTGATATTGAAGGGGTCTCACATGTTATTAATGCTGAGGTACCACAAGACTTATCTTATTTTGTTCACCGAGTAGGACGTACAGGTCGAAATAATTTACCTGGAATTGCTATTACGCTTTATTCTCCAGGTGAAGAAGACGATATTACTGTTATAGAAAATATGGGAATTAAGTTTGAAGAAAAAACACTTAAAAACCATGAGATTGTGAATGCTCCTAAACGTCGTACGAAGAGAAAAAAGAAGAGTAATAAACTTGAATACGACGGTGAAATCGCAGGAATGGCTCATAAAGCAAAGAAAAATATTAAACCCGGTTACAAGAGAAAGCTTCGAACAAAAAGAAAGAAAAAAAATGCAGTTAATCGACGTGAAGAACAGCGCCGCAATAGAAGAAAATAAAAGATTTAAGCCCATTTCAAAAAATGAAATGGGCTTTACTTGTTAATTTTCTATGTCGGATGGATTCTGCATCCGAGTTTTCATTTCGGTCATACTTAAATAGTAAATAAAGACCGAACTGACAATTAATATTTCTAAATGGTAATAGACATTGAAGAAAAAAGCATTCACAATATAAAGGCCAAGAGATGGGAGGATTGTGGCTAATAAAGCAACTTTAGCTGTTTGTAAAAAGCGTAAACCTGTCCTTCTATAAACGGAAACGATATTTGAAAATAAGACAATCGGAAAAAATTGAATGATATACATCATGAGGTTATAAACGATTAAAAACACAAAAAGAAATAACAAGAATAGAGGCGAAAATTCACCAAAACTTTCTATCATTTCTAATAAATCATCTGTAGTAAAGTTAGTTATACTATCGTATGCCATAGAAAAATTTTGATTCAAAACATCTAATACTAACTCATCCTTTAATAACCCGACAGAAACAGGTATAGAGCCCGAATTCATATTTCGAACAATAGTCTCAGTATTAATTTTATCTTCCGGATCAAAATAAAAAAGCAAGGTATCTGTTTGATAAACAAAGCTTTCAGAATGGCTTTCTAGCTGCTTATTTTGCAAGGTAAAGTCTGGGATTGCCTGTTTAACTTCCGTAATATCTTCTTGCATTCCTTTTAAAATGGGATAGAATTCAAAGAAGGACAAAAAAGTTAAAGTTGTTGCTAATAAAAATAGAATGGATAAAAAATGTGAGTTTTTCATGTTCCTGCCCACATAAATTTCTTTGGGATTGGTTATTGTCTGTTTTATATAATAAATCATTGTTAAATCTCCTTAATTAACTCATTCATTATGATATCTTATCAGATACTCATGTAAAGTAAAAATTAAATTGACAATTAAATTCTCTAAATTAAGCTATCTATAATTTTTTCTTATAGAACTTATTTAAAGAATAGTTAAAAAATAATGCGTTTTCTTAAGAAATATACTAAACTATATAGGGTTGCGAATAAAGGTTTTTAAAATATTAATTAACAAGAAAGTATAGTAGGTGAAAAAATGAAACAAAGTAATAAAGTATTTCATATGACTGTTATAAGTATGTTTTTAGCTATTTTAATTATTCAAACGTTTGTGCCAGTATTAGGGTATATCCCACTTGGAGCTATTGATATTACCATTGTACATATTACTGTTATACTAGCCGCTATTTTATTTGGTCCTAAGACAGGTACTATTATAGGAGCTTCTTGGGGGTTACTGAGTATGACTCGTTCGTATGTACAACCTTCTATTACGAATGTATTTTTCCAAAATCCTTTAATATCAGTGCTTCCACGATTATTAGTAGGATTATTAAGTGCACTTTTATTTTTATTTATTCGAAAGAAATTATCAGATCGCTGGGCATATTCGATTACTGCTTTAATCGGAACATTATTAAACACAGTGCTTGTTTTAGGTAGTATTTACTTATTTGCAGTAGAGGCCTATGCAAATGCGACGGGTATTCCTGAATCAGCTGTTTTAGGAGCACTAGGTACGGTAGTTGTTACAAATGGTTTAATAGAAGCTGTGGCGAGTATGGTAATTTTACCTTTATTAGCTATACCTTTAGCGAAAGTGTTAAAAAGCAGGAATATAAGTTACTAAAAGATTTAAATCCACTCTCTTGCACCTCTAAATGTACCTTTTATTAAGAAAGTCTCTATTTAGTGCTAAATATTTTACCTTCTTCTTTTATTGTGCTACAGTTAATAATGAATGAAAGATTAAAATTTTCCAAGGAGGAATTTTATTTATGACTTACAAATTACCAGATTTACCTTATGCTTATGATGCATTGGAGCCACATATTGATGAGGAGACAATGAAGTTACATCACGATAAACATCACAACACATATGTGGAAAATGTCAATAAAGCTCTAGAAGGACACGATGATTTACAAAACTTATCTATTGAAGAGCTAGTGGCAAAATTAGATGAAGTACCAGAAGACATTCGTACTGCTGTACGAAATAACGGTGGTGGACATGCGAACCATTCATTATTCTGGGAAATTATGTCACCAAATGGCGGTGGAGAACCGGCAGGCGAATTAGCAGATGCTATCAATGAAACTTTTGGAAGTTTAGATAACTTAAAAGATGAAGTTAAAACTGCTGCAACTGGTCAATTTGGATCGGGTTGGGGATGGCTAGTCGTAGAAAATGGTGAGTTAAAAGTAGTTAACACACCAAACCAAGATTCTCCATTAACAGACGGTCAAACACCAATTTTAGGTGTGGATGTTTGGGAACATGCTTACTACTTAAATTACCAAAATAAACGTCCTGCTTATGTAGATGCATTCTGGGAAGTTGTTAATTGGGATGAAGTAGCAAGAAGGTATGAAGAAGCAAAATAAGTAGAAATAAATAAGTTTAAAGCTCTAACAGGAAGTGGTTATCCATTTACTGTTAGAGTTTTTTTGTTCATTGTGAATATTTTTAGAATATTTTTAATTTTGATGCAATAACTTCTTTATTTTGTTAAACTATCGTATAGGTTATTTAGATTCACGAAAACAAATGAGGGAAAAATTATGGAAACACCTAAAACCAAACGAAAAGACAGGGTACGTTCACATATACCTTTTCGATTAAATTTACTGTTTTTTATTATCTTTTTATTATTTGTCGCTTTAATTTTAAGAACAGGTTTTTTACAAATAATTAAAGGTGAAGAGTTTCAAGCGGAAGTTGGTCGAACAGAGAGTACGATTATTACTGGGAATGTTCCACGCGGTGGAATTGTTGACGCAAATCATCAACTGATTGTAGGTAATGAAGCAAAAAAAACGATTATGTATACGCGTGGTACTTCAAATACGAAAGTAGAAAATATAGCTGAGACCGCACGTAAACTAGCAGAGCTTATAGATATACCGCATACTTCACCCTTTGAAGAGGATGATAGTGATTTAACTATGCGTGATTTAAAGGATTATTTCTATGCTACAAATAAAGAATTAATGGAAGAAAGAATAAATACGTATGTTTCGGAAAATGATATAAGCTTGACAAAATTTTCTTATAATGACTCATTAGAATTGATTAACGAAGCAGAGCTAATGAACTTTTCAGAAATCGATTTAAAAGCAGCAGCAATTTTTACAAAAATGAATAGTGCTTATACATTAAGTACAGTAAATATAAAGAATCAAGATGTCACTGAAGATGAAGTGGCACGAGTAAGTGAGTACTCTTCCATGCTTCCGGGTATATCTACTGGTCATGATTGGGATCGAATTTATCCGAGAGGAGATGTTTTGCGAAGTGTGCTAGGAGGTGTTTCTTCTGAAGAACAAGGTTTACCAGCTTCCGATGTCAATTCCTACCGAGCAAAAGGATATTCTCGCAACGATCGAGTCGGTACAAGTTATATTGAAGCAGTTTATGAAGAAGTACTTCGTGGAAGTAAATCTAAAGCAAAAACTGAAACAAATAATAATGGCGACATTGTCAATTCTGAAAAAATATATGATGGAAATAGTGGAAATAATTTAGTATTAACTATTGATATGGATTTTCAAGAAGATGTGGATGAAATTGTTTTAGATGTTTTAGGCAAACGCCGAGGATTAAACGAAAGTGTTTATGCAGTAGCGATGAATCCCAAGAACGGCGATATTCTAGCCATGAGTGGGAAACGAGTAAATGAAAAAGGCGAAGTGGTAGATGATGCTTTAGGAGTTATTTCGAGTGGATTTTCAATGGGGTCATCAATAAAGCCAGCAACCATATTAGCAGGTTATATGGATGGAGTTATCACCGTTGATAACAATACAATTATTGATACACCATTAGATATTCCTGATACCCAATTAATCACTTCTTTATTTAATCCAAGTGGAAGTCGCCCAATGAATGATATTACTGCATTAGAGTATTCATCAAACATTTACATGTCTATTTTAGCTATGCGCATGGGAGGATTTTATAATTTCCAACAACGTCAGCCCGTGGGTATAGATCCTGAAGCTACCGCTAATAAAATGCGGCAGTATTATCGTCAATTTGGTTTAGGCACTCAAACAGGAATAATTCTTAATGAGAGTATAGGCCAATTAGGACCTAACCCAGATCCTGGTTTAGTTATGTTCTTATCTTTTGGGCAATTTGATACGTATACACCTCTTCAACTCGCCCAGTTTTCAGCAACAATGGCAAATGGAGGCACACGTTTTGCCCCACGGTTAGTTTCTGAAATTAGAGGAACGGATCCAGAATCGGGTGAAGTAGGGGAATTAATCCAAGAGATACCGCCTAAAATCATGAATTACATTGATGTCACCGATGAACAAATGGAGCGTGTGCAATATGGAATGCGTCGTGTAATTAATGGTAATTATGGATATGGTCCTGTGGCTTTCGAAGGAGCTCCTTATGCGGCAGCAGGGAAAACAGGTACTGCTGAGGCCTTCTATTATTCAAACGAAGAAAATAAAAAACAATTCAATGGAACATCTGTAACGAATATGACATTTGTAGGTTATGCGCCATACGAAGATCCTGAGATAGCTATTGCAGTTACTATTCCTTATTTACCTAATAATAATAAAGGATACGATCATACGCTAATGTCGAGAGAAATAATGGATGCTTATTTTAAAGTTGGTAAGTATGCAGAAGATTCAAATGCATCTGATGATACTGAAGATGAATGAGAAGAATAAAAAAGAGGAGATTCGCTAGAATCTCCTCTTTTTTGCTTTAACCTTATTTTTTCGTCTCACGGTGTAACGTTTGTTTACGTTCACGTGGGCAGTATTTCATCATTTCTAGACGTTGATCATTTGTTTGTCTGTTTTTTGTAGAAATGTAGTTTTGTTCTCCACATTCAGTACATTCTAAAGTAATGTTTACGCGCATGTCATTCCCTCCAAATCAGAAAAAGATACGTATTTACTATTTAATAAATACATTGCGACTAATAGAATACCATGTATGCATTAAATATTCTAGTATTTTTCTGTTAAAATTAAAAAAATTGTGAACTTTTTAAGAAAAATGAGATAAATAGAATAGAATTACTAATATTGTATAATTGCAGTTGTAAAATATGGTATAGTAGAGAACGTAATCTAGCAGATATTTGGAGGTGATGCAATGAATTCAAGGCTTCGAAAAGGCTTAGAACATTTTAAAAATGCTTCTTATAAAAAATATAAAAATTTATATAAAGAATTAGAAAACCAGCAACATCCTCATACCCTGTTCATTGCTTGTTCGGATTCTAGAGTAAGTCCAGAAATATTGACAGACAGTCATCCAGGCGATGTATTTGTAGTCCGTAATATAGCAAATACAGTACCTATATATTCGAAACAAACCACAGATTTAAATACAGCATCTGCGATTGAGTTTGCTTTAGAAGTATTGGAAGTCGAACAGATTATTGTCTGTGGACATTCTAATTGCGGAGGCTGTGCAGCCGCTATGAATGGCATAGAAAATATTTCCCACTTACCTAACGTAAAAGAATACTTAAAACCTTTAGATAAAATTCGTCAGCAAATTGAGAGCCAAAATGAAGCACTAAGTTATTTAGAAAAAGCTGAATTGATGGAAAAAATAAATGTAGTTACTCAACTTAATCGGTTGAAAGAGTATCCTAGTATTCAAAAAAGAATAGAGCACAATAACTTAATTGTCGAAGCTTGGCATTATGATATTGGGGCTGGAGATGTTCAAGTCTATGATGAAAAACTCAAACAATATCAGTCGATATTAAGGGATGCAAAGGATAAATCATAATAAAGTCCTGTAGTAATAAAACTTTAATTGTATTTGATGATATACTTAATGAAAGGATTGACATATGAATCAAAAGTCGAGACGGAATATTCAGAAGCTTCAAAGAACTCCCTTTGTTACCTATGGGTTGTTAGCTCTAACGATTATTATGTTTTTACTGATGACTGTAAATGGTGGAAGCCAGAATATACTTACTTTAATCTATTTTGGAGCTAAGAGTAATCCAGCAATTGTCGCAGGTGAATGGTGGCGCTTAATTACACCCATGTTTTTACATATTGGGTTTACACACATCTTATTTAATGGATTAATTGTCTATTTTCTGGGCTCCCAACTTGAAATGATTATCGGTCATTTTAGGTATTTTTTACTTTATTTACTTAGTGGAATCTTAGGAAATGCTGCAAGTTTTGCATTTAATTTTTCTATTTCAGCTGGAGCAAGTACTGCAGTATTTGGTTTATTTGCTTCAACAATAGTTTTAGGGAAATTATACCCAAATCAAAGGGGTATTCAACAGCTTTCAAGAAATTATATCGCTTTAATCGTTATAAATATTCTGTTCGGTTTATTTAATCCCACAATAGATAATGCAGGCCATATTGGCGGTTTAATTGGTGGTTATCTAATTATGTATGCCTTATCAGCTCCTAATGTAAGGAATCATCCAAAGAAACAACGATTGAAATATATGATTCTTTTTATCATCAT
Organism: Atopostipes sp.; assembly: GCA_036752165.1. Classification (GTDB taxonomy): domain Bacteria; phylum Bacillota; class Bacilli; order Lactobacillales; family Carnobacteriaceae_A; genus Atopostipes. Next base: position 44,823 of record DAIOTF010000001.1, on the reverse strand, counting down.
TTTGTTACTTTTAATAGCTGTCGGATACTTCCGGACAATAAAAATGTTTTATTAATTAAATAATTAAAAATTTAAGTAAATGATTGAAAGGTTGAAAAATTATGTCGAATAAAAAAGTCATAGGGATTGATTTAGGTGGAACGAGTGCTAAAATAGGGATTTTAAATACATCGGGTGAAATTGATTTAAAATGGAGCATCGATACGGATATTTCTGATGAAGGATCAAAAATTGTGCCAAATATCATTAAATCACTGAAAGAGAAAATGAAAGAACAGGAATTAAACTCTACGGATATTTTAGGAATAGGAATGGGTTCACCAGGAAGCGTAAATCGTGGCAATGGTACAGTAATAGGAGCCTACAACCTAAATTGGAAAACACTACAGCCTGTTCGCCAACAAATAGAAGAAGCTTTTGGTGTTCCATTCTTTATCGATAACGATGCGAATGTTGCGGCACTTGGGGAGCAATGGGTGGGAGCAGGGAATAGTGAACCAGATGTCTCATTTATTACTTTAGGAACAGGCGTAGGAAGCGGATTAGTTGTTGATGGTCAACTCGTTCATGGCGCTAATGACTCTGCGGGAGAAATAGGACATTTAACAGTTGAACCTAATGGCTATGATTGTACATGTGGTAAAAAAGGGTGCTTAGAACAGTATGCTTCCGCCACAGGAATTGTTCGCTTAGCTCAAGATATGTCAAAAGATATCAATCATGAATCCCCCTTAGTAAATACAATACATACGGGTCAAAAAATTAATTCTAAGATGATTTTTGATTTCGCGAAAGAAGGCGATGTGTTCGCTGAACGCGTTGTTGATCAATTTTCTTATTACTTAGGTATTGCTTTGTCAAATGTATCCAATTTATTGAACCCATCAACTATTGTTTTAGGCGGCGGCGTTTCAAAAGCTGGGGATTATTTAGTTGAAAAAGTCAGTAAAATCGTTTTAGAATTTACATTCCCACCAATTCGTGAAACAACAAAAATTAAAATTGCGGAATTAGGAAATGATGCAGGAATGATTGGGGCTGCTTCATTAGTTTTAAATGAACTTGAAAGAGAATAAAATATTTAATGTAGAGAGGAATAGTTATTTTGTTTGAAAGTATAGCTAATTTTATTAGAAATATGGGGACATTTACCCAATTATTATGGCTAGCTCTAATTATCTGGGGTATATGGGAAATCATACAGTATTTTAGAAGACGTGACGCAGCTACTGCCTTGGAAAATGAGGAATTTAATCAAAATTTACGAAGAGTTCAATTAATTGATGTGAGAGATCGTGATGAATATAATGCTGGACACATTCTAGGTGCACGTAATATTCCATCCTATGAACTCAAGCAACGTTACGTTGAACTTAGAAAAGATCAGCCTGTATATTTATATGAGGATGGTAAGTATGCTGCTTACCGTGCGGCTATTCAATTAAAAAAACAAGGATTTAATGATTTATATGTTTTAAAAGATGGATACAAAAATTGGGATGGTCGAATCAAAAGAAATAAAATAATTGAAGATTAAAATAAAAAATACTGTCGTCTCTCATTTCAGAGGTGACAGTATTTTTTAATTAATTTGTAAGTCTTACAATACCTTCTTCGCTCAAGTGATTGATAATAATACCAGCTGTTTCTTCAATAGATTTAGTTGCTACATTAATTACTTTACAGTTCAATTTATCGTAAAGCTCAATTGCGTAATCTAGTTCATTTTGTATCCGTTCAGTATTTGAATAGATAGATTCAGGGTCTAGACCATAAGAAATCATGCGTTGCTTACGGATGTCACTCAAGACAGTTACGTCGTTTGTTAGCCCAATGATTCGTTTAGGATCAATTTCCCAAATCTCTTCTGGAAGTTCCGACTCTGGTAGAAGAGGGAGATTGGCCACTTTAAAATTATTATTCGCTAAAAAAATACTCAAAGGTGTTTTAGAAGTTCTTGAAATGCCTAAAATAACAATATCCGCCTCTGAATAACCTATGGGTTCTTTTCCATCATCGTGATTGACTGCAAATTCCAAAGCTTCTATACGGTTAAAGTAATTTGCATCTAAGCGACGATTTAATACACCTGATTTCATATTTGGTTCTGTATCAGTGATATTGCCAATCAATTGGACAATAGGAGTTAATATGTCATAACTTTTTTTGCAATGACCTTCAGCCTTTTTATCTAAATATTTAGCTAAGTTTTGATCTGAAAAAGTATGAAAAATAATGGTCTGTTCTTCTTCGTTTTTTAATTCAAGTACTATTTTATCGATTTCATCAAAGTCTGAGATAAAAGTATAATCTTTTACTTCATAATCTAATTCTGGGAATTGAGACAGTGCAGAACGTGCAATGTTTACTGCTGATTGCCCGATAGCATCTGAAACGATATAAACTACTAAATTTTTTTCAATCATATTGTGTCCTTCCTAAAGCTCTTTCCGTAATACCATTTATTATATCGAAAAAACAATCTAAAATACACACAGTAAAAACTTCACTTGTTATTTTTTCTTAATATCTGTAGAATATGGACATTAAAAGCAAACTATAATTATAAAATAGTGTTTATTTAAGGGTGATAAGAATGCTATTACTAAAAGAGGCAATTGAAGTTTTAGAAAAAAGTGATCTAAAAATGACTGAAAGAAGAGTACGAATGTTAGAAATAATGTATTCTGAAAATCGATATTTATCTGCAAGAGAAGTTAAAAATATATTGGAAGAAGACTATCCAGGTATTAGCCCAGATACTATTTATCGAAATTTGCATTCATTTTCAATGTTAGAATTGCTAGAAGAAACGGAAATATCTGGTGATAAATATTTTCGTTCCAATTGTGGAGTTGAAGAGCATCATCACCATTTTATATGTACACTATGTGGGTATTCAGAAGAATTGACTGCGTGTCCGGTTTCTTTTTTTAAAGAACAACTGGGGAATTCAAAAGTAACTTCACATCGTTTTGAGTTGTTTGGTTTATGCGAAAATTGCTTAGTAGAAGAGCCAATTTAACAAATGCTTGAATAATATAAAAAAATTATAAAAAAATCCTTTTTTAAATTGACCTTGCTTTCAATTTTGTCTATAATAAGCTGTGAACTATTCATTTGTTTTGTATGAGTAGAAAACATAGAATGCCAGAGCGATAAATATTGCTTTCTGGATTAAGGGAAGACTAATAGTGAATAAAATTCAAATGTTGGGACGCCCTGAAATGACGAGGGGAGGGAAGAACGTTGACTAAAACGGATGTCAGAGAAGGTGAAAATCTTGAAGACGCTCTTCGTCGATTCAAACGTTCCGTATCAAAATCGGGTACTCTTAGAGAAGCTCGTAAAAGAGAGCACTATGAAAAACCAAGTGTTAAACGTAAGTTGAAATCAGAGGAAGCGCGTAAAAGAGATCGCAAGAAAAACAGAAACAGATATTAATTTATAAAGTAGCCCGACAATTCGAATTCGATTGTTGGGCTTTCTTTACATCATCGATGAACGAGGAGGAGTTTTTGTATGAGTATTTTAAATCAATTAAATGAAGACATGAAAACAGCAATGAGAGCTAAAGAACGGGATAAATTGACGACTATTCGAATGATTAAAGCTTCTATTCAAAATGAAGAGATCAAAAAAGGCGCGGAGTTAAACGATGAAGAAATTCTTGCGATCTTGTCTCGTGAAAAGAAACAAAGATTAGAATCATTTACTGAGTTTGAAAAAGCTGGTCGAGAAGATCTGACTGAAAAATTGACCGCAGAACTTGAAGTTGTTGAGAAATATTTACCTGAACAATTATCAGATGAAGAAGTTCGTACTCTTGTTAAAGAAACAATTGCTGAGGTTGGAGCGGAATCAATGCAAGATATGGGAACAGTTATGAGTAATGTCATGCCAAAATTACAAGGACGAGCGGATGGCGGTCAAGTAAATGCTATGGTTCGTGAGCTTTTAACATCTAAATAATAAAAATAAGAGGGAAACATATTGTTTCGCTCTTTTTTTCTTCTCTATGCATCATGTAATCTGTGTAGAGAAAAAGATAAATGTATGATAAAATTTTATTACTATAAATGCTTTTGAGGGAGTGCAATAATTTTTGACCAACGAACAAACACAATCTATCCGTACCATGCAAAGTGATGAACATGCGATGGCTGTATTTGGACCACAGAATAGTTACTTACCAATTTTTGAGAAGGAATTAGGAGTGGCTTTAAGTACTCGTGGGAGACAGCTTATCATCAATGGGGAAGAGAAGAATGTCTTACTGGTAGGAGAAATCATCTCAGAACTGGAAGTTCTAAGTGAAAAGAATCTTTCGATTAAACCAATGGATATTCTAAATGCAGTACGTCTTGCCAAGACGGGGCAGTTGGATCAGTTTATTCGCATGTATGAAAAAGAAATTACACGGGATTATAATGGCCGACCAATACGTGTGAAAAATTTGGGTCAAAGTAATTATTTAAATTCAGTTAAAAAGAATGATATTGTCTTTGGAGTAGGCCCGGCTGGAACAGGTAAAACTTTTTTAGCTGTAGCGATGGCTGTATCAGCATTAAGAAAAGGTGAGGTTAAGCGAATTGTACTCACACGTCCAGCTGTAGAAGCTGGTGAAAACTTAGGATTCTTACCAGGCGATTTAAAAGAGAAGGTGGATCCTTACCTAAGACCTCTTTATGATTCGTTATATACCATTTTAGGTGTTGAGCATACGGGGCGATTAATGGAAAGAGAAACCATTGAAATTGCGCCACTTGCTTACATGCGAGGTAGAACACTTGATGATGCTTTTGTTATTTTGGACGAAGCTCAAAATACAACTATTCAGCAAATGAAGATGTTCCTTACTCGATTAGGATTTGGCTCGAAAATGATTATCAATGGAGATATTACTCAGATTGATTTACCTAGAGGAACTAAAAGCGGCTTAATCCATGGGACGAATGTTTTGAGAAATGTTGACGCCATAGGTCAAATTCAATTTGGAGCGGACGATGTAATCCGTCATCCACTCGTTTCAGAAGTGATTAACGCTTACGAAAAAGATTCAAAAAAAGAAACTCTAAATGAATAGAAACTGTCAATGAACTGGAAGTGATTATAATGGACATAGCTATATTTGATGAAACAAATCGCGCAGAGCGGAAACATTTAAATTTAATCGAACAATTAATTGTAAGTGCATCAAAAAAACTAGAACTAGGTAGTAATTTTGAAATGTCTGTAACGATTGTAGATAATAATCGAATACATGAAATTAATCGTGAGTACCGAAAGATAGATAGACCGACCGATGTTATTAGTTTCGCTATTGAAGATAATGATGAAGAAGATTTTGAAATATTTTTTGAAACACTGGATAACGAAGAGGAAATCGAGATTCCAAGACTACTTGGCGATATTTTTATCTCTATAGATAAAGCTGAAGAGCAAGCAAAGGAATTTGGACATAGTTTAGACCGTGAAATAGGATTTTTAGCTGTTCATGGCTTTCTACATTTAAATGGGTATGATCATCAAACCGAAGAAGAAGAATATGAAATGTTTTCTTTGCAAGATGAAATTTTAAAGGAGAATGACCTTGAAAGAAAATAGATCCAAAAACCAGCCACAAAAGAATCGCACCTTTATTGACTCTTTTCGTTATGCAATCCAAGGAGTCTTTACAGTTTTTCAAGAGGAAAGGAATATGCGATCACATACGCTATCGACAGTAGCAGTTCTATTGATTTCTTTATTTTTACCTCTGAATTTGAATGAATGGTTATGGATTTTACTCGTTTGCTTTCTAGTTCTTGTAATGGAAATATGGAATACAGTTGTTGAAAACATTGTCGATCTTGTTTCACCAGATTATCATCCATTAGCGAAAAAAATCAAGGATATGGCAGCTGCAGCTGTTTTATTAACTTCTTTCTTTTCGTTTATTACAGGAGTAATAATTTTAGTACCAAAAATTTTAATTGTCTTAAAAATATACAATTAAATTCAATATTTTTAAAAGGAGTGTCTGTCTTGGAAAATTTATCTATTGAAAATTTAACAAAAGTAGCGAATGAAATGCTTGAAAAGGCCTATGTACCTTATTCAAAATTTCCTGTAGGTGCTGCATTGGTTACTAAGGAAGGCAAAATCTATACAGGATGCAATATTGAAAATGCTTCTTACCCTTTAACAAATTGTGCAGAACGTACAGCTGTTTTTAAAGCGGTATCTGAAGGAGATAAGGAATTTCAAACAATTGTAGTAACTGCTGATACTGAAGGTCCCGTATCGCCTTGTGGGGCTTGTCGACAAGTCTTAGTTGAGTTTTGTGACCCAGAAATGCCAGTTATATTGACCAACAAAAAAGGGGATATAAAAGAAACGACAGTATCTGAATTATTACCAGGCGCATTTAGAGAAAAGGATATGGATTATAACAAATGATAGAGAATACAGCATTTAAATCAGGTTTTGTTTCTGTTGTTGGTCGACCAAATGTAGGGAAATCAACATTGATCAATCAGATTATTGGAGAAAAAATTACGATTACCAGTGAAAAAGCACAAACGACTCGCAATCGAATACAAGCGATTCACACAACAGATACGGAACAAATTGTATTTATTGATACTCCGGGTATTCATAAACCTAAACATCAGTTAGGGCAATTTATGGTGGATACAGCACTAAGTACTTTGAACGAAGTGGATATTGTGCTATTTATGGTAAATGTTTCGGAAAAAATGGGACCAGGGGATAAGTTTATTATGGAACGTTTGAAAAATATTCAAACACCTGTTTTTTTAGTGATGAATCAAATTGATAAAATACATCCAGATGAATTGTTGCCGATTATTGAAGGGTATAGACAAGAAATGTCTTTTGCTGAAATAATCCCAGTGTCGGCGATGAATGGAAATAACGTGGACCGTCTACTTGAAGTTATTACGAGCTATTTAGAAGAAGGACCACAGTTTTACCCTAGTGATCAAGTTTCTGATCATCCGGAATATTTTATTGTTTCAGAGTTAGTACGTGAAAAAATATTGGAACTTACGCATGAAGAAATTCCTCATTCTGTAGCGGTGGTTACGGAAAGTATGGAGCGAAGTGACGATGATTTAATTGATGTTAGTGTAGTGATTAACGTTGAACGTAAAAGTCAAAAAGGAATTATCATTGGCAAAGGCGGAAAAATGTTAAAAGAAATCGGTACACGAGCCCGTAAAGATATTCAACGTTTATTAGGAAGCAAGGTATTTTTAGAACTTTGGGTGCGAGTGGAAGATGACTGGCGAGATACGCCACAAGATTTAAGTCGATTCGGTTACAAAGACCAAGAATATTAATGGAGTAGATAAGTAGGTATGAGTGTATACTCTTGTCTGCTTATTTTCTCTAATAAGGTAAAGGATTTGTTAGAATGGCTCAAATTGAAGAAGTAGAAGGTATTATATTATATTACCGCAAACATCGTGAAAGAGACTTCTTAGTTAAAATGATGACGAAAAAATATGGTAAAATAATGTTTTTTGTTCGTGGTACAAAAAAACAAGGCGGACGGCCTTCTCCAGAAATTCAACCCTTTTCTAGAGCACTTTATATTGCAGATATTCGTGAAGAGGGGTTAAGTTTTTTAAGAGGGGCTAAAGAAATTGAGACCTCGAGAGATTTACAAACGGATATCTTTAGAAATGCTTATGCGACTTATATATGTGGATTAATAGACGCAGCGATAGAAGACCATTTACCCAATATTCCTTTATATAATTTATTAGAACAAAGTTTACATCTGTTAAATGAAGGATACGCACCAGAAGTTATCTCAAATATTATGGAAACAAAATTATTGGTAGTATTTGGAGTGGCTCCTAATTTCCAAAGTTGCGCAATTTGTCAAAAGACTCAAGGGGCCTTTGATTACTCGGATAAGTTTCATGGTATTCTTTGTTCGGATCATTTTTTTGAAGATGCAAGAAGGCTACACATCGATCCAAAAGCTGTTCATTTGGTTCGACTATATTCCGTTATTCAACTTGAAAAAGTTGGAGATATCTCTTTAAAAATGAACACGCAACATGAAATCAAACGATTACTAGATCATATTTATGAGCAATCAGTCGGTTTAAGTTTGAAAAGTAAAAAATTTATTGATAATTTATATAAATGGGAAGATACATTAAAAAAAGAAATTGATTAAATCTTTTGAAACGTGTATGATAGATACAACAAATGGAAGAGTAAGTAGGAAATCTTGTCCAGCGAGCTTGGAAGCGTGAGAGCCAAGTCAAGTATCTTATTGAAAGGCGCCATTTCGGTAAATAAATGAATTTAAGTGCTAGTCCTGAGGGCTAGAAGTAGGGTGGAACCGCGAAGAACTCGTCCCTATACTGATTGGTAAACTGTCAGTATAGGGACGAGTTTTTATATTATCAAGGAGTGAAAATAATGGCTGATAAGAAGTTAACATTTCAAGAAATTATCCTAACATTACAGAGGTATTGGTCAGACCAAGACTGTTTGCTAATGCAAGCATATGATTCGGAAAAAGGAGCAGGGACTATGAGTCCTTATACTTTTTTACGTTCTTTAGGTCCTGAACCATGGAATGCAGCATATGTTGAACCATCTAGAAGACCAGCGGATGGAAGATACGGGGAAAATCCTAACCGCTTATACCAACATCATCAGTTTCAAGTGGTTATGAAACCATCGCCTAAAGACATTCAAGATTTGTATTTAGGTAGCTTAATTGCATTAGGAATTGATCCAACTGAACATGATATTCGTTTTGTTGAAGACAACTGGGAGAATCCATCATTAGGTTGTGCGGGTTTAGGTTGGGAAGTTTGGTTAGATGGTATGGAAGTTACACAATTTACTTACTTTCAAGTGGTTGGAGGCTTAGAAGTTGATTCAGTTACGGCCGAGTTAACGTACGGTTTAGAACGATTAGCTTCATATATTCAAGACGTTGAAAGTGTCTATGATATTGAATGGGCGGATGGGGTTAAGTATGGAGAAATCTTTAAAGAACCTGAGTATGAGCATTCCGTTTATACCTTTGAAGAAAGTGATTTAGAGTTGCTTTTTGAATTGCTTGATGCCTATGAAAAAGAAGCTAAACTTTTAATCGAAAAAGGTTTAGTCCATCCAGCGTATGACTATGTGTTGAAATGTAGTCACGTATTTAATTTAATTGATGCTCGTGGAGCAGTCTCTGCAACAGATCGTCCAGCTTATCTAGGTAGAATTCGTGCGATGGCTCGTACAATTGCCAAGGCATTCTTGAATGAACGAGCAAAGATAGATTTCCCCTTACTGAAAGAAAATACCGAACCGTGGATTGAAAAGTATCGTTTAGAAACGGAGGCGAAGTAAATTGAAACATACATTTTTATTAGAAGTTGGCTTAGAAGATATGCCAGCAAATGTTATTGTCCAAGCGGAAAATCAATTAGTTGAAAAAACAAAAGCATTTTTACAAGAAGCCAAATTAACTTTTGGAAACGTTCAGGGTTTTTCAACGCCCCGTCGATTTGCAGTTTTAGTTGAAGATTTAGCTGAAAGACAACCGGATGAAAACTTAACTGTGCGAGGGCCTGCTCAGAGAATCGCTCAAGACGAGGAAGGGAATTGGACCAAGGCCGCGATTGGATTTTCTAAAGGACAAGGTGGATCTGTAGAAGATCTTGTTATAAAAGAAGATAAAGGCGAACCGTATGTGTATATTGAAAAACATATTCCCGGTCTAGACACAAAAGAACTTTTAAAGGGATTAAATGAAGTTGTTAAAAAAATTGAATTTCCTAAAAACATGAAATGGGGAACAACTAACTATCATTATATACGTCCAATTCATTGGTTAGTCGCTCTATTAGATGAAGAAGTGATTCCATTTGAAGTATTTGATGTTCAAACAAGTAATCATACAAAAGGGCATCGCTTTATCGGGGAGTCGATAACCCTTCAACATCCAAGTGAATATGAAGAAAAATTAAATGCACAACATGTGATTGTAAATCGTTCAAAGCGTAAAGCGCTTATCATCGAGCAATTAGAAAAATTATGCGAGGAAAAAAATTGGGTTGTCCCAACTTCTTATTCTGATTTACTAGAAGAAGTAACGGATTTAGTAGAGTATCCGACCGTATTTTATGGAGAATTCAATAAAGATTACCTTGAAGTCCCAGAAGTAGTTTTAGAAACATCGATGATTGATCATCAACGTTATTTCCCTGTTCGAGAAAACTCAGAAGACAAGCCATTATTACCTTTCTTTATTGCGGTTCGAAATGGGGATGCAAAACATTTAGATAATGTAGCTCGAGGAAATGAAAAAGTTCTTTCAGCTCGTCTAGCCGACTCTAAGTTCTTCTATATTGAAGATCAGAAGCTAGAAATTGCAGACTTCGTCGATAAATTAAAACGAGTCGATTATCATGAGAAGTTAGGTACGATATATGAGAAACAAACTCGGGCAAAACAAATGGTTGAAGTTTTTGCAAAATATTATCCTTTATCAGATGAAGAAAAAACTCAACTGGAGCGAATGACAGACATTTATAAATTTGATTTAGTCACTCAAATTGTTGACGAATTCCCAACTTTACAAGGGGAGATAGGTGCAATTTATGCGAGAGAGCGTGACGAACATGAAGAGGTTGCTTTAGCTATTCGTGACCAATACCTACCAAAATCTGTAACTGGTCCACTACCTGAAACAACCCTTGGAAAATATCTAGCCTTAATCGATAAATTAGACACTTTAATTCAGTTCTTTACGATTGGTCTGATTCCAACCGGATCAAATGACCCTTACGCTTTAAGAAGACAAGCAATTGGGGCTGTCCGTATAATGAATGATTTACAAGTGGATGAAATTGAATTAAATGATTTTATCAGTGACTTAATTCAAGCAAGTAAATTACCTGAGAATCGTCAGCTTGATTTGGCTGAAAATCAGGTAGCTTTAGTAGACTTTATCATTAACCGTTTAGAACAAATGATGCAAACGGAATATGACATTGCACATGACATTCGACAAGCTGCCATCGAATCTACTCATCAAAATTTATCATGGATGTTGGAAGTTGCTCTTGTTCTTGAAAAAGAAAAAGAAAGTGAAGGATTTAAATCAGTAGTTGAGTCCATTACTCGTGTAACAAATATGACGAAAAATATCAAAGAAGTTGAGAAAATCGATGAAGACTTACTTGAAACTGATTCAGAAAAATCTTTAGTCTCTGCAATTAGCACTCTTCAAAAAGAATATGAATCAACGACGGATGCAAAAGAACGATATGATGCATTACAAAAAATAAGCTCGTATATCACAGAGTTTTTTGAGCATAATATGATTATGGTTGAAGATGAGAAGATTAAAAATAATCGTTTAACTATCCTAAAAAATATTGCAGTAATTACCCAGCAATTTGCAGATTTTAGCCAGTTAGTCTTATAGATGAAAGAAAGCACTTAAGTCAGTCTTTGACTTGAGTGTTTTTTTGAAATGACATGATAAACGAAAAAATGTTTGTTATAATAGATAGATAGTGAGAATATTTGTAAGAAGGACTGAATAATTTGTTTAAAAAACAATTTTTCCCCGAAGGGACAATCAGAGCTTTAGCGACAGATCAAACGAATTATGACAAAGGTAAAAATCTGTTTGATAAGAAACAAGTTAAAAATATAAAAGTAAATAGAAAAAATCGTTCGGTTGAATTTACAGTGAAAGAAGAGCAAAATCAAAAAACATATTTTAGTTTTTTAGAAAATGGTCTAGCTCAAAAATATTCTTGTGATTGCGTTGCTTTTCAGAGACAATCTGGAGCATGTCAACACGTTATTGCGAGTATGTTTTATTTGAATACGATCAACCAAGAAACGTTTGATAACTTTGTTTCAGATGAAGTGAGAGAGTTAAACGTCCCAAGTGGTCAAGTGCAGTTGCTTCAAAAAAATCGAAAAGTTTTGCGCCGTTTATTTGAGGAAGCTAAAAAAGATATTGACGCCGAAACAATTTCTTTTAGTAAAACACCTTTAAAATTTGAGTATGTATTAAATATGCATGCGCTTAAAGATTCATTTGAATATGAGTTTTATCTTAAAGTAGGAGAAGAGCACTTGTATGTAATTAAAGATATTGTGGAGGTTATCGGTACGCTCTTAGCGGGGGAAAACTATATTTTTGGTAAACAGTTAACTTATAGTCCTGAAACACATTATATTTTGGCCGAAGATAGGCTAGTTCTATCTTATATTTATGAAATAGGTAAAATTTTAGAGGAAACGATCTATACGATTTATGGACAATATTTGTCTAACACATCGGGCTCTTTATTGATTCCGCCTAAGTATATTCCTGAATTATTGGAGAGATTATCCTCAACCGACGGAGGTTTTGTTCGTCTGGCTCCACCTCCAAAACTATTAAGTTCGATTTCAGACCTTCAAACACCACAAATTATTAAAGACGAAAATAAAATTCCAATCACTTTTATGGTGAAAAGAGAAAGTGAACATTTTTTACTAGATGTATCGGAAGAAGATAAAAGAAAACAAGTTTATCTCCATCCTAATGCGAATATGGTAAGTATCAATGCTAATTTTTATTTATTGGATTCGGTAGATTATAATAAAGTGAAACTATTAATTGAAACCATTAAAACAATGCCGGCCGATTCTTTAAAATTAACAAAGTCAGATTTAACGTCTTTTTATTCCTTAATTGTTCCTAATCTAACAAAATTCTTTAATTATGAAGTGGATGAGGACATTGAAGAAGAGGTTAAACAAAAATCTTTAGAAGTAGAAATTAGAATTGACTTTGTTCATAATGCTTTAACCATTCTTCCTCTATTTAAGTATGGAAATACGACCATATACCCTCTGAAAGATGATGCGGAACAATTTGAAGAAGAACATGCCTCGGATATTATTATTCGAGATATTTATCAGGAAAACGACATTTTAAATGTATTAGCTCATTATTTTACTCGTAATAAAGTTGAAGATGGGCAATATATAGTTAGTGATTTTAATGATATTAGTTTATTTATTTATGATTCGTTGCCGGAGTTGAGTAGTCTAATGAAAGTCTATTTGACACGTGAGGCTCAAGAGATTATTTATGATCAAGAGACTCATCCGACAATGTCGATTGAAATGAATAAAACTTCAAACCTTTTAGATATTCGTTTTGATGTGACAGATGTGTCAAGTGAGGAATTACCTGAACTCATTACTCAACTTCAAAAGACCAATAAAAGATTTTATCAATTAAAATCAGGTAAAATCATTGATTTAAAGGACAAAAAGTTCCAGAGTTTGGCTGAAAATATTAATAAAATGGAACTTAACCCAGAAGAGATTTCAGAAACAACTTCTGTTTCTGTTTTAAGAGGTTTACCTGTCGTTAATGAAGAGTATATTTCAATCGGTAGCGAATTTAAAGAATTTATTAAAGAATTAAAGGATCCAGACCACTTGACTTTTGAATTGCCAAAAAATCTCCAAGCTACCTTAAGACCGTATCAGGAAACAGGTTTTAAATGGTTAAGTATGCTTGATTATTATGGACTCGGCGGAGTGTTAGCAGATGATATGGGGCTTGGAAAAACCATTCAATCCATTGCTTTTATCTTATCAAAGATTGAAAAAATAGGTGGGAAATATTTAATTGTAAGTCCATCAAGTGTTATTTATAACTGGGAGAAAGAATTTGAGCAGTTTGCGCCATCTGTTCAAACAACCGTTATTAGTGGGACTGTAGATGAGCGCGAAAAGCAATTAGAAGACGCTTTAAAATCTGATGAAATAGATGTATTAATTACTAGCTATCCACTCATTCAAAGAGATATTACTTTTTATGAGAAACATAAATTTATTTCTATTATTTTAGACGAGTCTCAAAATGTGAAAAATGACACTACAAAAACAACACGAGCGGTCAAACGTTTAGTTGCTAATAATATCTTTGCTTTGTCTGGAACACCCATTGAAAATAATTTGAATGAACTATGGTCATTATTTTCGATTATTTTACCAGGATTGTTTCAATCTAAAACGACATTCAATAATATGACTGAAGCACAAATAGCTAGAAAAATTGAAATGTTTGTTTTGCGTCGAATGAAAGAAGACGTCTTGGAAGATTTACCACCCAAAACGGAAACCATTGAATATATTGAACTGTCTGAAGAGCAAAAACAATTGTATCAAACGCAACTTTCTTTAATTCGTAATGATGTGGAGTCCTTAATTGAGCAAAATACTTTTGAACAAAATCGTATGAAAGTACTTGCAGGTATGACTCGCCTTCGACAAATTTGTTGTGATCCTCGATTAATAGACTCAGATTATGAGGGGGGTTCTGCGAAATTAGAACGTTTAGTAGAATATTTGAAAGAAGCACTTGAAAATAATAAAAGAGTTGTTTTATTTTCACAGTTCACTAGTATGTTAGCAATCATTCGAGAAATTTTGGATAATTTAGATGTTAGCTATCATTATTTAGATGGGTCAACCCCTAAAAAAGACCGATTAGACCTAACGACACGTTTTAATGAAGGAGAAAAGGATCTTTTCTTAATTTCTTTACGGGCTGGAGGAACAGGATTAAACTTAACTGGGGGAGACACTGTTATTTTATATGACTCGTGGTGGAATCCAGCCATTGAAGATCAGGCCGCAGACCGTGTTCACCGATTTGGACAAAAGAAATCCGTTCAAGTCATTCGTATGATAATGAAAGGCACAATAGAAGAAGGAATTAATGAACTACAAGAACAAAAAAGGGAATTAATTGATACAGTCATTCGCACAGATGATGAAAAGAGAGTACGCTCCTTAACAAAAGAGGATATTTTAGAATTACTCATAAATTAACTTTTATATTAAGCAGCCCTCAGCTGATGTAGTTTCGAGGGTTGCTTTCGTTTCTTAATGTGTAAAAATTGACATCACAAGTTTTCATGCTATACTTAGTAATGACTTTATACTAGGGTAATTAGGCCTATATTTTAAAAAAATAATAAAAGGAGTGAGCAAAATGGTCCGTATTCCTGAAGAAATAGTGGATGATATCAGACAAAAAACAGATATCGTAGATATTGTTTCTCAGCATTTACAATTAAGGAAATCAGGACAGAATCATTTTGCTCACTGTCCTTTTCATGAAGATAAAACTCCTTCATTTTCAGTGAATGACCAAAAACAAATTTTTTACTGTTTTAGTTGCGGTCGAGGTGGAAATGTTTTTAATTTTTTAAGAGAGATTGAGGGCATTAGTTACCCAGAAGCTATTTTGAAAACGGCAGAGCTCATTCACTATCCTATTGACCAATCATTGGTCGCTCAAGTACTCAATGAACAGCCCCAAGAGAATTCTAAAACAGGGCGATTAATTGCAATGAATGAACTTGCTAAGAAGTTCTATCATCACATTTTGATGAACACACAATTGGGTAAACCAGCACTTGAATACCTGTTAAATAGAGGATTAACGAGAGATACATTAGAGGAATTTGAAGTAGGATTTTCTCCCCCTCAAAGAAACGCACTGTTCTTATATCTCGATTCACAAAAAGAACATACTTATGAAGTGCAGCACTATGAGGAATCAGGATTGTTTTCTCAAAACAAGCAGCCAGAGGCTAAAGAGTTTCTTGATCGATTTTCTAAACGAATCATGTTTCCCATTCATAATGAACGAGGTCAAACAATTGGTTTTTCAGGACGAATTTTTGAAGAAACTGAAAATTCTCTTCCCACTGCAAAATATTTAAATACTCCCGAAACTACTCTATTTAATAAGAGTTCGATTATTTATAATTTTGACAAAGCAAAAGGTGCGATTCGACGAGAAAATCAAGCCCTGTTGTTTGAAGGGTATATGGATGTCATCTCTGCTTGGCAAGCGGGTATAAAAAATGGCATTGCATCGATGGGGACCAGTCTGACTGAAGATCAACTGAAGCGTCTGGATCGCTTTACAGATGAAATTGTTCTAGCCTTTGATGGAGATGATGCGGGAGCTGAAGCAATCTATCGTTCAGCGAACTACATCGCTGAAAAAACACATTTTCACTTAGAAATTGTACAGTTTCCATCGGGATTAGACCCAGATGATTATATTCAAAAACATGGTTCAGAAAAATTCATCGAATTTTTAACCCATGGTCGGGATACGTATATTCAATTTTTAATGAATTATTACCGACGGGGCAAAAATTTAAATAATGAAGCCGAAAAAATTGAATATATTGATAATATACTCAATGAATTAACTAAAGTAGATTCATTGGTTGAGCGAGAAATTTATTTAAGTCAATTAGCTGAAGAGTTTGATTTAACGTTAGAGACATTGACGTCACAATTTGAGACTGTTATGAGCAAAACCCAAGCTCAACAACTAACGGAAATGAAACACCAACAACAGGCCATTCGAAACGAAGTACCTTCAGTAGAAGTTTCATATAAAAATGAGACCAAGGTAACTCTAGTTGAACGAGCTGAGCGAATGTTATTGAATCGATTGTTCTATTATGAAGAAGCCTGGTTTATGTTAAATAAAACGGACCCTAATTTTGAATTTGTAACAGAAGATTATCAGCTTATTTATGTGTTATTTGATTCTTACAGAGAACTTGATTTTGATACTACAGATACTGAAGGCTTCTTAGATTATTTACAAACAGACGATTTAAAAAAGAAAGTAGCAGAAATACTGTTAATGGACTTAGGGGAGCTAGTAGACAGCGAGATTAATGACTATGTTCATGTAATTAAAAACATTTCACCTGTAAAAACCTTAATTCTTAAAAAAACGGAGGAGCTTCAAGAAGCTCAAAAATCCGGTGATACGAGTAAACAAAAATCTTTAGTTTTTGAAATTATTGATTTGAATAAAAAATTAAAAAATAAGTAACATTTATTTTCAAATGTGATTAAAAATATGGGAGGCATTAATTTATGGCAGAAACTCCAGAAACAAAAAAGAAATATACTACAGCGCGTAAAGAACTCATCGAGGAAATTAAATTTTTAGGACAAGATAATATTTCCTATGTTGAATTAAGCGATAAACTTGCAAAGCCTTATCAATTAGATGATAAAGCAATGGATGAATTAATCCAAAAGCTAGAAGATGAAGGTATTGGTGTTGTGGATGAGGATGGAGATCCACTTACAAAACAAGTTGAAGAAGAGGAAGTCGTTGTAGAAGAAGCTCGAGAAGAGCAATTGGTTGCACCACCAGGAGTTAAAATCAATGACCCTGTACGTATGTATTTAAAAGAAATTGGTCGTGTAGACTTACTTACAGCTGAAGAAGAAGTTGAATTGGCGAAACGTATTCTAGAAGATGATCAAAGTGCAAAAGATGAATTAGCAAGTGCAAACTTACGATTAGTTGTCTCAATTGCTAAACGTTATGTGGGTAGAGGCATGAGTTTCTTAGATCTCATACAAGAAGGTAACATGGGGCTTATGAAAGCTGTAACAAAATTTGATTATACGAAAGGGTTCAAGTTTTCGACTTATGCTACTTGGTGGATTCGTCAAGCCATTACGCGTGCAATAGCTGACCAAGCGCGTACCATTCGTATTCCAGTGCATATGGTAGAGACAATTAATAAACTTGTCCGTGTTCAGCGTTCACTTTTACAAGACTTGGGTCGAGAACCTACCCCGGAAGAAATTGGGGCTGAAATGGACCTACCAACGGATAAAGTAAGAAATATTATTAATATTTCACAAGATCCGGTGTCACTTGAAACACCAATTGGTGAAGAAAATGATTCTCATTTAGGAGATTTCATTGAAGATGGTGAAGCATTAGATCCTGAAGATAATGCATCCTATGAAATGCTTAAGGGAGAGTTAGAGGATGTTTTAGAGACTTTAACTGACCGTGAAGAAAATGTTCTACGCTTGCGTTTCGGTTTAGATGATGGACGTAACCGTACATTGGAAGATGTAGGTAAAGTTTTTGGAGTGACACGTGAACGTATCCGTCAAATCGAAGCAAAAGCGCTAAGAAAATTACGTCATCCGAGCCGTTCAAAACAATTGAAAGACTTTTTAGAGTAATTTTCGAAAAATATTGTCAAGATACTTTGCATTACAAGGCAATATTTGGTATACTACTTTTTGGTTTATTCAGACATGATTACATGAAACTGAATTTATATTTTTTTAATATTGAGTGGAAGGTGAAATAGATGAAAATAGCTGCGGAAAAACGCACGCAAACAGGAACGTCTGCTTCTAAAAAAGCACGTGCTGCTGGTAAATTACCTGCTGTTGTATATGGTAGTGCAGTAGAATCATTACCTGTTTTAGTAGATTTAAAAGAGTTTGAAGATGCAATTCGTGAGGTTGGATCAAACGGAGTATTTAAACTTGATGTAGAAGGTGAAGAGTACAGTGTGTTCGTTAAAGACACTGCTTCATTTGCTCTAGTACCAAAATTATATCATGTTGACTTACAAGCCTTTACTGCTGGTGAAAAAGTAGTAATGACTATTCCAGTGTACATTGAAGGAGAAGAAAATATTAGTGAGGGGATTGTTGCACAATCAATCTCTGAACTTGAAATTGAAGTTGCTCCTGAAAAAGCTCCTGAATACTTCACAATTGATGTTTCAGAACTTGAAATTGGTGACATGTTAACTGTAGCAAGTGTAAAAATGCCTGAAGGTGCAGAATTACTTTCTGAACCAGAAGACACGATTGTTTCAGTGAACGCGCCTGAAGATATTTCTGATGACTTAGAGCCATCTGAAGGATCAGACGAAATGCCTGAACCAGAAGTAATCGGCGAAGATGAAGAAGAAACAGAAGAATAATGAATAAACGACCTTCACATAACAAAGGAATTCTTTTGTTTTGTGAAGGTTTTTTTGATTTTGATAGATATTAGGTGATCCCATGAAAAAAGTAGAATTGTCAAAAAGACTTGAAAAAGCTTCAAAATATGCCATCTATGGTAAACCCATTTTAGATATTGGATCGGACCATGCTAATTTACCTATTTATCTTATACAAGAGAGAGTGGCCCCGAAAGCTATTGCTGGAGAAGTTGTGTTAGGCCCTTACCAATATGCGCAGTCAAAAGTTTTAACTTACGGTTATGAAAGCTTGATATCTGTTCGTATGGGGGATGGTTTAGATGTAATTGATTCAAAAGAAACCATTGGCACAATCTTTATTTGTGGAATGGGCGGATCTTTGATTTCTAAAATTTTAGAAAAAGGTATAAAAAATAATAAACTTTCCAAAGAAACACGCTTAGTTTTGCAACCCAATCATGGGGAAAAACATGTGCGTCATTTTTTAGCCCAGGCTAGTTATAAAATTATTGAAGAAACCATTCTTGAAGAGAAGGGGAAATACTATGAGATCATTGTCGCTGAATCTACAAGTAAGCCACTTCAGTACTCTAATTTAGAATATGAATTTGGACCTAAATTATTACAAAAGCATTCAACTACTTTTATAGATAAATGGAAAGAGAAAAAATTGTGGTTTGAAAATGTTTTAGATAAAATTAAACAAACAGAAGATACAGAAAGAATTAACTTTTTAGAGAATAAAATAAATCAAATCGAGCGGGTGATTTCATGACAACAGTAAAATCGATTACAAATCGTATTGAGAAGTTTGCGCCTAAGCATCTTGCTGAAAGTTGGGATCCAATTGGGCTTGCATTTGGCTCCGAAGAGCGAGAAGTGTCCCGTATGCTTGTAGCATTAGACTTGGATGCCAATACATTAAAAGAAGCAAAAGACAAAGAGGTTGACCTGATATTCACACACCATCCCTCTATTTTTAACTCATTAAAAACACTTAATGAGGAAGACGCAAGAAGACGTGAATATATTGAATTAATACGTGCGAATATCGCACTGTACTCAGCTCATACAAATATAGACGCTGCTGAAAATGGTATGAATGACTGGTTAGCAGAAGCTATAAATTTAAAACACCCTTTAGAGGTCATTACCACTTCACATCAAAATGACCTAAAGCTATTAGTCCTTTATACACCTCAGGATCACGCAGAAGAAATGCGACAAGCCCTTCATGCAGCCGGAGCTGGCCAAGTAGGCGACTATAAGGACGTTTCTTATACTTCAATGGGGACAGGGCATTTTACACCTGAAGAGGAAGCCAACCCTACTATAGGGGAGCAAAATGAAGCGGAAAACGTAGAAGAAGAACGGGCAGAAATTTTATTTCCAAGTTCCTTGTTAGGGAAAATAATACAAACAATTTATCAAAATCATCCATATGAAGAGCCTGTTTATCACATTTTAGATATTGGAAAAAAAGGAAAAACCTATGGTATTGGACGTGTAGGGGATCTTGAAAAAGAAGAATCATTTAAAGACATGATTGAAAAAGTTAAAGAGTCTTTTAAATTAAAAGATGTCCGCCATGCTAATATGCCTTTAGATAAGAAAATTAAAAAAGTTGCAATACTCGGTGGTTCAGGTGAAAGTTATTATAAACAGGCACTAACTAAAGGGGCAGATTTATATATTACAGGTGATATCTCATACCATGGCGCCCAAGATATGATTCGAGACGGCTTAGCATTTATTGATGTTGGCCATTTTACAGAAAATATATTTGTTGAAAAAATGACCAATTTATTAAGAAGCTGGGACAAAGAAGAAAACTGGAATATAGAAATTATTCCATCAGATACTCAAGAAGATGTATTTAAATTTAAATAAGGAGTAAGTGAATGTACAAAAATTTAGTGGAACGCTTTGTAAAATATGTGAAAATTAATACTCGTTCAGATGAAACGAGCCAAACGGTTCCTTCTACGGAATCACAAGTAGAATTCGCTCATATTTTAAAAGCAGATTTAGAAGAAATGGGTTTAAAAGAAGTAGAATATAATGAACAAAACGGGTTTTTGACGGCCACTCTAGAGAGTAATATAGACCGTAACGTTCCAACGGTGGGGTTCATTGCCCATATGGATACAGCAGATTTTCCTTCCGAAAATATCCAACCACAGTTTGTTGAAGATTATGATGGAAAAGATATTCTATTAAGTCAAGAAGAAAATATCGTCTTGTCTCCAAATGATTTCCCTAATCTAAATAATTATATTGGCCAGACTTTAATTACAACAGACGGGACTACACTGCTTGGAGCGGATGACAAAGCAGGAATTGTTGAAATTTTAAGTGCCGTAGAGTATTTAATCGATCATCCAGATATTCCTCACGGGCGAGTACGTTTAGCATTTGGGCCAGATGAAGAAATTGGTGTGGGTGCTGACCGTTTTAATGTCAAACACTTTGATGCCGACTTTGCCTATACAGTAGATGGTGGTCCAGTTGGGGAGTTACAGTATGAAAGTTTTAATGCTGCGGGTGCAACAATTCATATTCAAGGGAAAAATGTTCACCCAGGTACTGCTAAAGACCAAATGATCAATGCCTTGACTCTTGGGATGGCTTTTAATGCAAAATTACCCGCACAAGAAGTACCAGAACATACAGAAGGACGAGAAGGTTTCTTTCACCTGACCTCAATGTCCGGAACCGTTGAAGAAGCTAAACTAGCTTATATTATACGAGACCATGATCGTGAAAAATTCGAAGCTCGTAAGCGACGTATTTTAGATGTGGCTAAAGAACTTAATGAAACCTTCAATGAAGAAAGAATATCGGTCGATATGCATGATCAGTATTACAATATGCGTGAAATTATCGAAGATGATATGCGTGCAGTAGAACTTGCAGAAGAAGCAATGAGAGGTTTAGATATTAAACCGATTATTGAACCTGTTCGAGGTGGAACGGATGGTTCAAAAATTTCCTTTATGGGCTTACCGACTCCTAACTTATTTGCGGGTGGGGAAAACTTCCACGGACGCTATGAATTTGTAGCAGTAGAAAGTATGGAAAAAGCCACAGATGTTATTCGAACGATTATTGAGCTTCTCGCAAAATAATAATTGAAAGAAAGGTGAAGGTAGATTATGATGCTATCCTTCACTTTTTTCATGTAAAATAGAGGTAATAATTTTGAAAGGAGATGCGCAATGTCTGTTCAATTTATATTAGGCGAATACCCAACTCAGAAACGTATAGAATTGATTGATTCCATGTATCAGCACTTAAACGAAAATCAGAAGAACCAAATGATCTATTTAGTTCCTGATAATGTTAAATATGAGGCAGAAACAATGATTTTACAGCAATTTATGGAAAAAAATCCAGATGCAAGGTACAGTGGAATGATTCGATTGCAAGTATTTAGTTTCAGTCGTCTGGCTTGGTATTTCCTACAAGATCAACCAATTTATCAACATCCTCAATTAACTGAGAGTGGATTGGCCATGCTGATGAAGAAAATATTACAGGAAGAAGAACAAAATTTAACCATTTTTAGAGGTGCGAGCCAAGAGACTGGATTTATTGAGCGATTAGTCAATTTATTTATGGAACTTCGTAATGGTAAGATATCACCTGAAGATTTAGTTCATATGCTAGAAGAATCAGAAGAGAGTGAGGAGTTGAATCAAACTGATTTCAATCAAAAATTAGGAGATTTATCCCTTCTTTATGAAAAATATGACGAACAGCTAGCTGGAAGTTATATTGAAAAAGAAGATTTATTTAATGAACTCATTCAATATATTCAAGCAAAAAAAGAAGAATTTGGACAAGTAACCATTCTCATAGATCACTATGAGCATTTTTCAGCACTCGAACAAGAATTAATCATTCAACTAGCTAAAGTTACAAAGAAATTGATGATTAGTTTAACTCTTAAAGAAGAAACCATTCATCAGCCTAATGATTTAAATAATCCGTTTTATCGCCCCTTAAAAACATATTTTCAATTCCTAGAAGAATTACGAAAAAATGGGCTAACAGTTGAAAAGAATGCAGTTTTAGGTGTAAACAATAGGCCACAAACTGAAGTAGTGGCATTAGCTGATTATTGGGTACAAAGTAGTCAACCCAGATATCATCAAGAAAAAGAACTTACGAAAAAGACTTCTTTCGATGACATAGAGATATGGGCTGCTGAAGATAAAGAAACAGAGATTATGCATATAGCTACAAAAATTTTAAGGATGGTCTCTAGTGAGAAATATCGATACAAAGATTTCCAAATAATGACCCGTGATTTAGAAAGTTATCAGTTAAATATTCACTCTATCTTTGAAGAAAATGACGTGCCATTTTTTATTGACCACAGTGAAACAATGGCTCAACATCCTATTTTAGAATTTGTAGAAAGTTTACTGGCTCTGAAAAAAAGATTTTATCGTATAGATGATATTTTTCGATTTCTTCGCACAGAATTATATTGTCCTGATATTGACATTTCTGAAGATCATATGGACATGGATACTTTTAAAAAAATTAGTCGATATGAGGAGGGAATGGAAAGCTGGCGTGACAAGGTGGACATCGCTGAAAATGTTGCCTTAGCCTATGGGTACCAGGGAAATGCATGGATTAAAGACGAGGAATGGTTGTATGCTCGTTTTGAAATTGATGGAGAGTTTGTCCAAGACGAACATGAATTACGTATACAAGAAATTGCGAACGAAGTAAGAGAAACATTTAAAAAGCAAATCGTGCCGTTTACAGAATCATTAGATGAAATGAAAACCAATCGAGAAATGGCAACAAGCTTGTATTCATTTATGATAGAAATTGGCGTGGTCAATCAAATTCAGCATTGGCGTGATCAAGAAGCTGAAAAAGGAAACTTAGAAGAAGCCAGAAAACATGAACAAGCTTGGGAAACGTTTATACAATTATTGGATGAATTTGTTGAAGTCCTAGGCGATGAAGCATGGGATTTAGACTTATTTCTTTCCATTATTGAAACAGGTTTTGAACAAGCAACATTTAGTATGGTTCCTCCAACAATTGACCAAGTACTCGTCACAAATTTTGATTTACCTAAAATTCATTCTAAAAAAGTTGTTTTTCTAATTGGGTTAACAGATACTCAGTTACCTAAAATTTCGACTAATCAATCGCTTTTGACAGATGAAGATCGAGAGCTAGTTGATGCGCAATTGTCGACAGATAAATACTTAGCCACATCTGGGGAAGAAAGCTTAGCCAATGAGCCTTTTGCTATGTATCTAGCCTTATTACAAGCAAGTGAGAAGCTTATTCTATCTTACCCTGTAGCGAATGAAGAAAGTGAAGAGAACCGTATAAGTCCTTATGTGACAAGAATTAAAAATAATCTAAATATCAAGCAGTTACTAAAATATGCGAATGCGATTAATAAGGCTGAGGCAAATGCAATTGACTATTTAGAATTTATTGGATCCAAAAGACATACTTATGGGCAATTAGTTTTAAGTTTAAGACATGCAGTTGACAATAAATTAATTCCGGAAGCATTCTGGGTCAAGTTATTTGAGAAGATTTATCAGCCAAATAACATTGAACAAAATAGAATACTTAGTAGTTTAACGCATAAAAACATTCCTGTCCCTATAACGGAAGAGTTGGCTCAGGAATTGTATGGAAAAGATCTCTATTTATCTGTTTCTCAGTTAGAAAGATTTTACGAAGATCCGTATAGTCATTTCTTGTTATATGGTTTGCGACTTCAAGAAAGAAGAGTCCAAGAACTATCCGCATTAGATACCGGAAACTTTTTCCATGATGCTTTAGATTTAATTAGTCGAGAGATTTTGACGGGAGCTAAAGATATTGCCACGTATTCAAAAGAAGAAATTAATCAGTTGAGTCAAGAAATCTCTCAAATGTTATTTAATACAAACAAATACCGACTATCTCAAACTTCTTATCGAATGCAATTCATATTTAAACAATTAGGGCAAACTGTTAATCGGATGGTGTGGTCGATTGTTAACCAATCCAAAAGAAGTAAGTT
Organism: Atopostipes sp.; assembly: GCA_036752165.1. Lineage (GTDB taxonomy): Bacteria > Bacillota > Bacilli > Lactobacillales > Carnobacteriaceae_A > Atopostipes. Next base: position 19,914 of record DAIOTF010000001.1, on the reverse strand, counting down.
GAGAACAAGTCAGACCGAATTACTTTTTGGCCGACTTGGTAAACAAAAAGGTGTTGAAGGCTTAACCTTCCCGTTGAAAAATAATGGAAAATTATATTTACGTGGAAAAGTGGATCGGATAGATACGGTGACGATTGACGATCAGTTGTATGCAGGAATTGTGGATTATAAATCAAGTCATACCACATTTAATTATAAACAAATGTATTATGGTTTAATGCTTCAAATGATTACGTATCTTGATACTGTACTTACTTTTTCTAAAGAAATATTTGGTCGAGAAGCAAAAGGAATAGGGGCTTTTTATTCCCGTATTCATAATCCTTTTATTGACCTGCAAAAGATAGCAGGAAAAGATGAATATGAAGAGACTTTAAAATTGTTTAAATATAATGGTTTGGCGATTGATAACGATGAGGTCTTAGAAGCATTAGATACAGTATTGAGTGTAAAAGAAACTTCACCACTCTATCCTTTTAATTTACTGGCGAGCGGTAAGTTTTCTGGTGGCCGGGCAAAAACGTTGTTGACTCCAAATGAGTTTAATCAGCTCCTTGCTTTTAATCGAGAACGAATTATTGAAGCAGGAAATCGTATTCTATCTGGTGAAAATCAATTAGCACCCTATGAAGAGTTATCTTATACCCCTTCATTGAAATCACACCGTGCAATTTCTCAGTTTGATGTACTGTTGCCGGAAAATAATTATAAAGAGATGGATACGATGGATAAAAAAGAATTCTTTCATCGTATAGCAATAAATGAAGAAGATGAAGAAGAAGAGGAGGAAGAAAAAAATGTCTAACCTTTCTTTTACTAAAGAGCAGTTACAAGCTATAGAGACATCAGGTAATAATATCCTTATTTCCGCCTCTGCTGGATCTGGAAAAACAATGGTGTTAGTCAATCGTATGATTGAGAAAATTAAAAATAAGGTTGATGTTGATGAATTACTAGTTGTAACGTTTACGAATGCCGCCGCTAAAGAAATGAAACAAAGAATTCAAACAGCTATCCATGAAGAAATTAACCTCCAAAATGATAGAGAATTGCACACTCATCTTATAAAGCAATTACCCAAAATGGGACATGCAAATATTTCAACTCTTCACTCATTTTGTTTAAAGGTTATTGAACGTTACTATTATTTGATCGATTTTGATCCAGTATTTCGTCAATTAACAGATGATACTGAAATAGCTTTAATTAAAGAAGATATATGGTATGAGTTATTAGAAGAACTCTATGAAAAAGCGGATGCCTCTTTCATAGAATTTATGGAAACTTATTCAGGTGATCGAAATGATGATAATATTATGGAGATGGTCTTAGGTTTACAAAATTATTCAAGATCACATGAAAAACCGGATACATGGTTAAAAGATTTAACGCGATTATATGAAGTTCCAAATAATGAGCTAGCAAATTCTGTAATCTACCAAGATTTTATGAAAAATATTTATTTAGAAGAGATTAATTATTCTATTCAATTGTTAGAACAAGCAGAATCTTTAGCTAATGGTGAAGAGAGTCTTGAAAAACAATTAGACTTATACGCATCAGAGAAAAGCCATTTCAAACAATGTCAGCGGTTATTAGAAGAGAATCGTTTAGAAGAATTATACGAAATGAATTTGGCTAATTTTACTTTTAAAAATATGCCACGTATCACACCATCAAAGACACCGGAAGAAGTCCAAGAGCTATATAATAGTGAAATCAAGCATTTACGAGATGAAGCGAAAGAAAATTATATCGCATTCGCACAACACTTTATCGTTTCACCTTCAAAGCAGGTTGAAATGATTTTAAAAACGAAACAACATATTGAAGTATTAGCGGATATAACTACTCAATTTACCGACCGTTATCAAATATATAAAGCAGAAAGAAAACTAATTGATTTTAATGATTTAGAACATTTGACCTTAGAAATACTGAATCATGATGACGCATCGAACTATTACCGCACAAAATTCCATGAGGTGTTAGTGGACGAATATCAGGATATTAACGCACTACAAGAAGCCATACTCCTTCGCTTGGCTAAACCTAATGAACAGACAGGGAATTACTTTATGGTGGGGGACGTTAAACAATCAATTTATGGCTTCCGCCTTGCTGATCCAAGTTTGTTTTTAACGAAATATAAGTCATTTGCTTCAAAAGAAAATGGCGAACGTATCATTTTAGCAGAGAATTTCCGTTCTCGTGAGAGTGTCCTTTCATTTACCAATTTTCTGTTCACTCAACTTATGGATGAGGAAGTTGGGAACTTGGCTTATGATAACAATGCCAAATTAGTCTATGGGAACCGTCAATTTGATCAAAGTGATGTTTATCGAACTGAGTTACTTATTTACGAAAATAAAAATTCTGAGGGTTTGGATTCGATAGAGAAGGACTCACAAATAAAAAATAAAAATCATGGCGAGGTTCTGATGACAGCTGCTAAGATTAACGAATTGATTGAGAACAAGTTTGAAATTTATGATAAAGAACTTGATAAGATGCGTCCATTAAAATTTAGTGACATTGTTTTATTAACACCCACTAAAACCCATAATTTAAATATTCAAGAAATATTTGCAGAAGCAAATATTCCGACGGCTATGAATGAAACACAAAACTTTTTTCAAACAACAGAAGTAACCATTATGATGTCTTTATTAAAGATAATCGATAATCCCAGACAAGATATACCATTAGTCGCAGTCTTGCGTTCACCTTTAGTTGGGATGAATGAAATTGATTTTGCTCACATCCGTTTGCAAAAGAAAAATGTGGATTATTATGAAGCGGTTATGGCCTATGCAGAAGCAGAATTCAAAGATCCTAATAATCGTGCTCGAAAAAGAAAATTAACTGTATTTCTTGAACAATTGAATACCTGGAGAGAATTTGCAAGACGACATTCAGTTGTCGACTTACTACGCTTATTGTACCAAGACACAGGTTACTTACATTATGTGGGCGGAATGAGTGGGGGACGGCAAAGAAAAGCAAATTTAGAAGCTCTTTACCACCGAGCTGCTGCTTATGAAAGCACTTCATTTAAAGGACTTTACCGATTTATTCGTTTTATCGACAAAATGCAAGAACGAGATAAAGACTTAGCAGAACCAACGAGTATATTATCCGAACAAAATGCCGTACGAGTGATGACCATTCATGCAAGTAAAGGTTTAGAATTTCCAATCGTCTTTGTGATGGATATGAGTAGACAGTTTACGAATAAAGACTGGACGAGAGAGTATGTATTTGAACGTGAATTAGGTGTAGGATTAAAATTTAAAGACCCCCTTACACGTGAAAGAACATCTACTATAGTTGATACGGCTATCCGGAATATTATCCAAAAAAATGCTTATGCAGAAGAAATGAGAGTACTATATGTAGCTTTAACGCGTGCAGAACAAAAGTTGTTTTTAGTTGGTACGCAGGCAACTCGAGAAAAAGCCTTTGATAACTGGGATAAAGGGAATGGTAGTAAAGCACTAATCTTGCCCACGCAATTAAGATTAAAGACGGATAATTTTCTTGATTGGATTGGTTTTGCTACTGCACGTCATAAAACAGCCGATGCACAAGTAAACTCCGTTCAACAAAATAAACAAATTAAAAATTATCCTGTTGATTTTGAGTACCACTTTTATTCAGAGGCGAAAATTATTGAAGCCTTCAACGAAAGAGAGCAAGAAGCTGTCAGTCTCAAATGGTTAGACGATTTAAAGAAAAATAATTTGAGAACTGAATCGGATAAGCAAACTTCAAAAGCAGTAAAGTATGCTGTAGATTTAACAAATTACAGTTATCCTTATCAACTATCCACTCAAACGACAAACTATCAATCGGTTTCTGAAGTGAAACAACTTTTTGAAGAGCCGAATAGTGAAAAACTCTCGAAATTGGATTGGTCGAATATGGCGGATGATTCTCGAGTGAATCGTTTTACTGAAGACCTTTTTGAACGACCTAAATTTTTACAGGAGGACAAAGCACCGAATGCTGCTGAAATCGGTCAAGCCACTCATTATTTATTACAAAAGTTAGACTTAAGTCAGCAACCAACTAGGGAATACCTAGAAATCTTAATTCAAGAGTTCGTAGAAAATGATGTAATGAATGAGACAGTTGCTAAGCAAATAGATTTAAATAAAATACAGATGTTTTTTGAAACGACATTTGGACTAAAAATTATCGAACATAATAATAGTTTAGAAAATGAAGTTTTATTTTCAATGATGATGCGTGCAAGCGATGTATTTTCAGGGATGGAAGATGTAGATGATTCTATCCTCATTCACGGGATTATTGACGGGTATTTTAAAACAGATGATGGATATGTTTTATTTGATTATAAGACGGACCGTGTTGCGCATTTAGGAGAAAGAGCAGAAGAAGAGTTGATTCGACGTTATAAAGGACAAGTCATGTTGTACAAACAAGCACTTGAAACGATTACGAATGAATCTGTCGTAGGGGTGTATATTATTTCCCTAGATCTTGTAAAAGCTATTAAAGTTAGTGAATAATCTAAAAACGGTGAACAACCTCAAAATGAGGAGTTCACCGTTTTTTGTTTTGTTTTATTCGAATGTATAAGTTGCCCCTTCAGAGTAGCTGTTACCAGCGTTCCATAAAAGGAATTCATTAATACCGTTATCGGCTAGAGCTTTAACTTGAGCAGTTACTTCAGCTGGCCCATAATTCATGTAATAACCCGCACCTAAATAGGATGCTGTGAAGTCTTGAATCCATGGACGAGTTGTGGGTGCGTCTTCACCAAGTTCGTCAAGGAGTTCTAATTCAACTTTTGCATAGTTATTTACTAGATTATAGGGTTCTAAATCTGGTATAGCAATATCTAAATTCCCTAGACCCCAGTGACTTGGATAAATCATACTTGAGATTACATCTACTTCTTTTGCAATTCCTGGGAAACTTTGACCAATACCAGGCGTTTCACGTACGACTGCAGCATATCCAAAGATATCAACCGATACATCAACACCATAAGGTTTCAATTGTTCTTTAGCATAAGCAACAAAATCAGTTACCGCTTGGTTTCTATATTCCATACTAATAACATCTAGATCGTCACTGCCATAGTGTCCATGTCCGTAATTTAACTCGCGATCCAATAATTCAAAGCCTTCTGCAAATCGCACATAGTCAAATTGGATTTCTTTAAAGCCTAATTTGGCTGCTTGAATGGCTACTTCAATATTATAATCCCATACTTCTTTCATATAAGGATTAACAAAACCATCTCCATTGTTATTTGTCCATACACTTCCATCTGAACGAGTAAAGGATAATTCAGGCTGTGCATTTGCAAGGAGCGTATCTTTAAAGACAACGATACGAGCAATTGGATAAATATCATTTTCATCTAAACGGCTCATAACTTCTTCCACATCAAACATTTCCATCGTCATCTCGTTAACTAGTTCGTTATCACTATTTAAATCAGCCGTGATATTTCCATAGTCATCTTTAATATCGATGACCATACTGTTTAAATCTGTTCGACCAAGTAAGTCGACTAATTCATCCATTTTAGCTCCACCAGCCGAATGTGCCGTTACGTAGATTCCTTTTACGCCTTCTTCAGGGTAAGTAATATCCACTCCGCTATCATAAACAAATTTTAGTGGGAATTTATCTGGAATATTTAAGATTGGTTCAGTAGAAACAGTGAGAAATGCAGTTTCTTCTACGTTTTCTGATGTGACCACTGCTTCTTCAGTTTGTTCGTCACTGTCAGACTCTTCAGCATCCTCTTCTTCACCAGCTGCATCTTCTGTTTCAGAAGCTTTTACAGAAGGTAGCATTGCTGTATCTTCACGCGTTTCAGCAATCATTTCTTCTAGTTGTTTGAGATTTTCATCATAAGAAACTAGGGTATTATCTAATTCAAGTGTAATATCTTGTAGTTCCATATAATTACTATTTACTTGATTTAACCCTTCAGAAAACTCTTCATAATCGGCTTCTTCATCCGCAATTTGTAAAAGATAATCTTTTTGTACGTCTAATGATTCTTGGTAATCTGTAAAGTAGTTGTTGATATACCCACTAAATTCAATGAATTCATCTGAAATTTGATAAACTGTGTCGGCGGGTAGGTCTTCACCTTCATAAGTACGAATAAACTCTGCTTCTTCGTTCATCCGATCAATTTGAGCATTTCCTTCATTCACTAACTCTGCACGTTGGTCAATATTTTGAATGACTGCTGCCGATTCGTCTTGTAATGAAGTAAGTTCTTCATCCTCAGCTAAAACCGTTTCAAAATCTTCATTCATTGTACTTTCAAGTTCTACTAATTGTTCTTGGGTACTAATGATAGTTTGGAAGGCATCATTCAATTCGTTTGTAGATTCTTCAATTTGATCTACAGAAACACCACTACAGCCAGCTAATAGTAAAGCTGAGGCAGATAGTCCTAAACCAATGGTTAATTTTCTCGTCATTTAACATCTACTCCAATATTTATAAATTTACTCTAACATTTATTCTTACAGTGATTCATTATACATGAAGAAAGAGTAAAAGCCCAAGGTTTTCCTTATTCAATTATTCATGTAATTGCTTGAAACTTTTTGTGGTAATATATGCTATGGAAATGAAAGAGAGAAAAGAGTGAAAAAATGATTTTTAATTTGACATTGACGATTATCCTCGTAATCATTGATCAAGTCACTAAGTATTTAACTGTCCAAAATATTGAACTCGGTCAGGTGATCGAATTTATTCCAAATATCGTCTCTTTGACGTATATTCGAAATACAGGTGCAGCATTTAGCATTTTAGAAGGACAAATGTGGTTTTTCTATATTGTGACAATAATTGTTATTGGTGTGCTCATCTATTACATGTATACAGAAGCTAAAAAGGATCGGATGTTAGGTATACTACTTTCCTTTATTTTAGCTGGGGCAATTGGAAATTTTATTGACCGTTTAATGCTTCAATATGTAGTGGATATGATTAAACTAGAGTTTATAGATTTTGCCATATTTAACGTAGCGGATTCGTACTTAACCGTAGGAGTAATCTTATTATTTATTTATACATTTTATCAAGAGAGAAAAGGTGTTTAGTGTGATGGAACAAAAGAATTTTAAAGTCGAAGAACAAAAAAGTATTCGAATTGATAAATACTTGACGAAACAATTAGAAGATTTTTCGCGGTCGAAAGTACAACAGTTAATTTCCGAGGGCCTGGTTTTTGTGAATGATGAAAGAATTAAAGCAAATTACAAAGTGGAAAATGGTGACGTTATTACTGTGACGATTCCGGAACCAGAAGAAATCGATATAAAAAGTGAGAATATTCCACTTGATATCCTCTATGAAGATGAAGATATTGTGGTGATAAATAAACCACAAGGAATGGTGGTTCATCCAGGAGCAGGGAATCCGGATGGGACATTAGTCAATGCTTTACTTTACCATATCGATGATTTATCCGGAATTAATGGAGAAATTAGACCGGGAATTGTCCATCGATTGGATAAAGACACTTCTGGCGTTTTAGTCGTTGCTAAAAATGATACAGCGCATGTACATTTATCTGAGCAATTACAAAATCGAACAGTAAAGAGGACTTATTGGGCAATTGTTCACGGTCAAATTCCTCATGAACATGGCACCATTGATGCACCAATTGGAAGAGATCCACACGACCGTCAAAAATTTACAGTAATCAAAGACGGAAAAGAAGCAATCACTCACTTTAAAGTGTTGGAACATTTTAATCATTATACATGGGTAGAAGTTTCTTTAGAAACAGGACGGACCCATCAAATTCGAGTTCATTTTAATTATATCAATCATCCAGTAGCAGGTGATGCAACTTATGGACCACGTAAAACCTTGAAAGGTAAGGGGCAATTTTTACATGCGCGTGCCTTAGAATTTATCCACCCAAGAACGAAAGAAACAATGCATTTTGAAGCAGAATTACCAGAAATATTTGAGAAAAACTTAGAAATTTTACGCATTCCCAAATAACAAGGAAAAAAATTAAAGAATTTTAAAAAGTCCTTTACAGTGTTTAATTAGTATGCTAATATTAATTGTCGAGTGGGAAATCCACTCAATCATGCAATGTTCCGCTGGGACCTATGCACCTATGAATGTTGTGCGTGAGAGGAGTAGATAAAATGAATCCATTAATTCAAGAAATTACACAAGAACATTTACGTAATGATATTCCAGATTTTAGAGCTGGAGATACTGTAACAGTTCATGCACGTATTGTTGAAGGAGACCGCGAACGTATTCAGCTATTTGAAGGTCTTGTCATCAAACGTCGTGGATCTGGCGTAAGTGAGTCTTACACAGTTCGTAAAATTTCTAATGGAGTAGGTGTAGAGCGTACTTTCCCTGTACACTCGCCACGTGTTGCTAAAATTGATGTTACACGTCGTGGTCGAGTACGTCGTGCGAAATTATACTATATTCGTAACCGTCAAGGTCGTGCTGCACGTATTTCTGAGCGTATTACACGCAAATAATCATTCCATAAGAAAAGCTCTCGTTATAAACGAGGGCTTTTTTATTTTGGCATCTTCGTTAAATGTTTTCATTTCAAAGTATTTTTCGTTATACTAAGAATACATTAATTATTGGAGGCTAACTATGAGTGTAATTACAGATAATTTTTTAAAGGAAGCAGAAAGCAAAAAGGTTAAATTTAACGGTAAAATTATTGAAAGACCTGCAAAGGATCGACAGGGCAATGATATTGTAACGAAACAAAATGTTTTACAAACAGCGTTACAAATTAGCCAAGATAAAGTTGTCCCTTGCGCAGTAGTTATTCACGAAACGGATGAGTTAGAATACGTGAATTATCAAATGAATTATAACCGAATAGGATTTGTTACAGATCGTAATGAGTTGCCAACGATTTTAGAAAAACTAAATGAGTTAAACTCTATGAAATCAGGTTATTATCACTTTATTGTAAGTCCGGATGGTGAGTTATCACTGCGTCATTTAGGTATTATGGGGCAAGATCCAATTCCAGCTGTGAATGTATTTATTCATGGTGGAAATATTCTAAAACTTGTCATGAATGAATTAGCTGAACTTAACGGTCTAGATTTATCCACTCGCTTAGACTAATAGTTTAAAACAAATAAAAGAACCTACTACTGAGAAATATCTCAATAGTAGGTTCTTTTAAGTCTTATTACACGAACTTTTTTTAATATTTGCTATAATTGGACCAATAAGAAGAGTTAAAAAATGACCAATGAGGGGTGTAAAGTAAATGGATAAAGAATATAAAATTAATGATCCTAAAGTATTATTATCGGATCTTATACAATTAAGAGATGAAATAAAAGAAGAAGGCCAACAGATTTTTTCTCATTGGGAAGATCAAATTGAGAGAAAAGCTTTTAAAGAAAGTGCAGAAAATTTAAGTTATTATTTAGCCTTAAGAAACCGTGATATTAATCAAATACAAACAGACTTGATTCCGTGGGGATTATCTTCATTAGGACGTCTAGAATCTAAAACTCTTGTCACTATAGATGCTGTGATTGCGACCTTACATGATGTTGTTAATAATGAAATTATTCATGAACATCCCGAACCGGATGAATTTGATGTGGGACGACGCAGGTTACAGAAGAACACAAAGAAAATTTTTGGAAAGAAACCAGACAATCGAACGACTCGTATCATGGTAACCATGTCCAATGAAGCCATTAATGACCCGGAATTTACCTATGATTTAATCAAAGAAGGGATGAATGTGGCAAGAATCAATTGCGCACATAATACGCCTAAAGATTGGTTAAAAATGATTAAAAATATTCGTAAAGCATCAGAAAAATTAAAACAAGATGTACGAATATTAATGGACATCGCCGGTCCTAAAATTCGAACAGATTGGGTATTCACACATCTAAGTAAACCAAAGGTCAGTGCTGGGGACAAAATTCGAATTACTCGCGATTATGAAAGTTTACCACCTTCAGATGTTAATTTTTCAGCCGGTTGTAAAATTAACGAAATTTATGAACAAATCGAATTGGAACAACCCGTACTATTTGATGATGGGAATATTGAAGCAAAGGTAGTCGACAAAAAAGAAAATGAATTTATTTTAGAAGTTTTAAAAACTAAAGGATCAAGTAAACGTGTCAAAGCAGAAAAGGGTTTAAACTTCCCTAAAAATAATTTTACGTTTGATTCACTGGATGAAAAAGATAAAAATGATATTGCCTTTGCTTGTCAACATGCAGATATTATTGGGTGTTCATTTGTTAATCGTGGACGAGATATTCAATTAATCCAAGAGGAAATAGAAAAAGTATTAGGTAAAGATGCGAAACACATGGGGCTCATGGCAAAAATTGAAACGGTTCGAGCCACTAAAAATCTGCCGGAAATGATTTATACCGCAGCAAGCAAAAATCCTTTTAGTGTCATGATTGCACGCGGCGACTTAGCAGCTGAAAGTGGGTATATTGATTTAGCAGCCCTCCAGCATGAAATCTTATGGATTACTGAAGCTGGTGATATTCCAGTTGTATGGGCAACGGAAGTATTAGATACACTTGTCAGCGAAGGGATTCCGACACGTTCAGAAGTAACGGATGCTGCAGAAGGGACACGTGCAGACTGTGTCATGTTAAATAAAGGGGATCATATTTTAGATGGCGTGGCAATGTTGAATCAAATCATTGAGCGAATGGAACCGATTCAATATAAAAAAACACCCATTTTAAGAAAATTAAATTTCAAAAACATTGTAGATGAGTAAACGGAGTAGATGTAGGAATGGAAAATCTAAAAACACGTTGTGAATGGATACAAGGCAAACCAGACTATTATGTAAAATACCATGATGAAATCTGGGGGATACCTGTTTATGATGATCAAGAACTTTTTAAATGGTTAAGTCTAGAAATATTTCATGTTGGTCTGTCATGGCAATTAGTTTTGTCTAAGTATAAACATTTTATGGGAGCTTTTGATAACTTTGATTATGAAAAAGTAGCTAAATATAGTGAAGAAGATATCCAAACACTCATGGAAAACAAAAATATTATCCGATACCGTAAAAAAATTGAAGCGACGATTCATAACGCAAAGCAATTTATGAAAATCCAGGATGAATATGGAAAATTTTCTGACTTTATATGGGCATTTACAGACAATCAACAAGTAGTCGCTGAGGTAAATCAGAACCTTACAAAAAGTCATTTGAGTGATAAAGTAACGGCGGAGTTAAAAAAAAGAGGTTTTAAATTCATAGGTTCGGTAACGATTTATTCTTATTTACAAGCCATAGGGATTATTAATGATCATGATTTAGAGTGTGATTTTCGATAGTTGAATATAAAGGAGAATGGTGAATGAAGTCTGAATTACCTTATTTTAAGATTGATCCGATTATTTCTCGTGCATTAGACGAAGATGTAACGGATAGAGATATTAGTACCGACGTCGTAACGATTGGAGGCGAAAAAGCAACTGTAGATTTGATCGCAAAACAATCCGGTATTATGGCTGGTTTGGCTGTTTATAAACGCGTTTTTGAATTATTAGATAAGGAAGTTCAAGTTCATGTGCATAAAGAAGACGGACAACAATTTAATGAAGGTGAAGTCCTTGCTCAAGTTCGCGGAGATGCGGGAATATTACTAACGGGGGAGCGTGTAGCACTAAATATTTTACAAAGAATGTGCGGAATTGCGACAGCTACCAATAAAATAGTAAAGTTATTAGAAGGAAGCTCCATTCGATTAATGGATACGCGTAAAACTACCCCAGGGCTTCGTATATTGGAGAAATATGCAGTTCGAGTGGGTGGCGGCTACAATCACCGATATAATTTGTCGGATATGATTATGTTAAAAGACAATCATATTCAAGCAGCTGGGAGTGTAGGGCGAGCAATTAAACTAGCTCAGGCGCAAGCACCATTTATTAAAAAAATTGAAGTTGAAACTGAGACATTTAAAATGGTAAAAGAAGCGGTTGAAGCTAAAACGGACGTTATTATGTTAGATAACATGAACTTTGAACAGATGAAAAAAGCCATAGATTTTATCGATGGTCGAGCGATAGTTGAAGCTTCAGGAAATATGACAAGTGAAAATATTGCACAGTTTAAAACATTAGGGATTGATTATATTTCGAGTGGGGCAATTACACATTCAGCAGGTATTATCGATTTATCCATGAAGAATTTCACCATTACAAATCGGGTAAATTCATTATAGTAAAAAAACCATTGGGATTCGTATTCCCAATGGTTTTTTACTGCTAAAAGTTTAGTTCAAAGCATTCACAATTGCATCATTAAAGTCTGGTAAATCATCTGGTGTTCGACTTGAAATTAAACCAGAATCATCAATCACAACGGCTTGGTCGATAAAGTTTCCACCTGCGTTTGTTACGTCCACACCGACTTGTTTAACGGCTGTGGCATCTTTTCCACGTAATACATCCGCGTTTACAAGTAATTGTGGTCCATGACAGATAGAGAAAATATGTTTTTTCTCATTTGCGAAGTGACGAGTGAATTCTAAAAATCGGTCATCCGCACGTAAGCTATCGGGTGAAAAACCACCAGGTATGAGTAATGCATCATAATCATCCGGGTTTGCATCATCAATACCTACATCGACTTCTACTGTTGCTTCTTCTTTTTTACCTGTAACCGTTGTTCCAGCCTCAGGACCAATAACAACCACTTCATGTCCTGCTTTAACGAGAGCATCTCTAGGAGATGTAAATTCGACATCTTCAAATAAATCGGTCATAACAGTTGCAACTTTTGCCATAATGAATCGTTCCTCCTTGAATTTTTTATCTTACATGACCAACTTAACAATCCATTCACTTTTTATCAATTCATTTGCTTAAAAGTTGCTTCAAGGTAAAATCGTGTCATTCATGAGAAAGAAGTGTATAATATGAGAGAACTTATAGATATAAAGGAAGTGTAAACATGGCAGAGAATGATGTAATGATGCAGGCTTTTGAATGGTATCTCCCTAATGATGGGAATTATTATAACAACTTAAAACAAAAAGTAAGTGACTTAAAAGAAAAAGGGTTTAACTCCATATGGCTCCCTCCAATGTTTAAAGCGACAAATACGGATGACGTAGGTTATGGTGTTTATGATATTTATGATTTAGGAGAATTTGACCAAAAAGGGGATGTTCGAACCAAATACGGTACTTTGGAAGAACTTCGAGAGTTAATTGATGAAATACATAAACATGACATGCAAGTTTATGCAGATGTTGTATTAAACCACAAAGCCGGTGCTGATTTCACAGAGACTTTTCGAGCCATTCAAGTAGACGAAAATGACCGTGAGAAAGAAATTTCAGACGTACACGATATTGAAGGGTGGACAGGCTTTAACTTTCCAGGACGGGAAGGGAAATATTCTGATTTCGAATGGAATTTTAATCATTTTACAGGAACAGATTATGATCAAAAAGAAGATGTGACGGGCGTATTTAAAATATTAGGCGAAAATAAAAGTTGGAGCGAAGGCGTTTCGGATGAAAAAGGAAACTTTGACTACTTAATGTTTGCAGATATCGATCATAAACATCCGGATGTGAAAGCGGATTTGTTTCACTGGGGTGAATGGTTCATCAACCATGTTGATATTGATGGTATGCGATTTGATGCTTTAAAGCATATTGAAGATGGTTTCATTGAAGAGTTTATTAAACATATAGAAGAAGTATCCGATAAAGACCTATATTTCTTTGGCGAATACTGGCAAAATGATCCAGACTCAAAAAGTAAATACCTCTACGAAGTGAAATATAATACGGATTTGTTTGATGTGGTTCTCCATTATAATATGGAACAAGCTTCAAAAGATATCGATAATTTTGATATGCGTAAGATTTTTGATCATACACTTGTTCAAGAACACCCACTGTTAGCAGTCACGTTTGTCGACAACCATGATAGCCAACCAGGACAATCCTTAGAATCGTTTGTCCAACCTTGGTTCAAAAAAATTGCATATGGGCTCATTTTACTTCGAAAAGATGGTTACCCGTGTGTCTTTTATGGCGACTATTATGGACTTGGTGGGGATAATCCGATAGAAGGTCAAAAAGAAATGATTGATCAGTTGATTGATATTCGTAAACGCTATGCTTATGGAGAACAAACGGATTATATGGAGACAGAAGATTTAATTGGCTGGGTTCGACATGGAAATGATGAGCATCCTGGGACTTTAGCTGTTGTGATTTCAACAGGGGACATGAATGAGTTGCGGATGGAAGTTGGAAAAGTTCATGCCGGCAAAACATTTGTCGAACTAACGGGAGATAATCCAAATGAAATTGTTATTGACGAAGAAGGTTTTGCTAATTTTGAAGTTGGACCAGGGACTTTAACGTGTTGGGCTGAAAAATTAGAAGAATAATTACTAAGATATTCTTAAAATTTAAAATGCCGGTTGAGATTTTATTCTCAATCGGCATTTTTAAATTCTAAAGATTTTTTACAAATTCATAAAGAGTTTTTACTGGAATGCCTGATGCTCCTTTAGGCAAATACTTATTCCCTTTTCCACTGGCATATGAGGTGCCGGCAATATCTAAATGAACCCATGGAATATTTTCTACAAAGTGTTCTAAAAATGCAGCAGCAAAGATAGTTCCAGCACCTGTAGGACTAGGCTGGCTATTCGTCAAGTCTGCATTATTTCCTTTCACCGCTTCTTTAAATTCATCTAAAATAGGTAGTTCCCACATATCTTCTCCGACCAATTTTGAAGCTTCAATTACCTTTTTTAATAGTTCTTGATTATTTGTCAAAACACCCGTAATATTTTGTCCAAGTGCAGCGATAACGGCTCCTGTAAGAGTAGCTGCATCTATAATATATTTCGAGTTTAATTTTGTAGCTGCATAATAAAGAATATCGGCTAAAACTAAACGCCCTTCAGCATCTGTATTGAGTACTTCAATAGTCGTTCCTTTTAAGGAGTCGATGATGTCTCCGTTTTTGAAGGCTTCGCCTGAAATTAAGTTTTCAGTGGCTCCTATAATGGCTACAACGTTTTGTTGGATATTATTGGCTTCTAAAGCTTTCAATGCTCCTATCATCGAAGCAGCTCCGGCCATATCCGTCATCATTGTCGCCATACCTTTAGCAGTTTTTAAGGCATATCCTCCACTATCATAAGTCACACCTTTTCCAACAAGCGAAACAACGGGCTCGTTTTCACCAAGGGGTAAATATTTTAAAACAATCATACGTGGTTCTTTTGCTGAACCTTGAGAAACAGCAAGAAGGGCTTTTGCTCCTAAATTTATTAAATCCTCTTTATCCAAAACTTCAATTTCAACTGCAGTATCCATAAACGCTTTCTTTACTTCATCTACTAACGTTTCAGGATATAAATCATTTGCTGGTGTATTGACTAAATCTCGCGTTAAATTTATGCCTTCAACCACATGAACAACTTCGTCAATTTTTTTATCCGCATCTGAAATGTCTGTAATAAAACTAACTTGTGTAAAAACTTGTTCAACTTTCTCTGTTTTATAGTTTTGGAAAGTATAAGCAGCCTGTAAAACACCTTCTACCGCGCCTTGTAAGGCCAGTGTCTCATCTATTTCACCGTATGCTGTTATCTGCATATTCGCTTGCGGAACTTTATGCTCTTCAATCAGTTGAGCAGCTAAGTGAGCGGCTTTTACATAATGGTCTCGCGTTAAAAGTTTTGAATCGCCTAGACCAATGATTAAAACATTTTCTGTATTAGGACCTAAATGGAGGACTTTTTCGCCAGCTTTTCCTTTAAAATCTAATGTTTCACTAGCATAATTGCTAAGTTCTTCCGATAGAAAATCTAAAGGTTCTCCTTTTGAAACGAAGTAAATGGTTGTTTCGAATTGTTTACCTGTTAATACTTTCATCTACATTCTCCTCATATTTTTTGATTTGAAAAATAATTAACTCTATTATACCAAAACAATTAGATTATACTATTTTGAAAAGACTAGAAGGGGATATAGACTATCATTCCTTAAGTATATTTAGTAAAATGGTTAAGATTATAGATTAAGGATGTGGAACGAATAAATGATGCATGATTTAGAAATGGATAAAAAATTAAATATTGATACAGTTGGTTACATCGACTGGCCTCGTGGAGTGAATTTAGATTATTTTCGAACAGAATCAACCTCTTATCAGGATTTAGATCGACTAATTGAGGAATATGATTTTAGAGAAGGTAGCCATCTTGTTGATTATGGGAGCGGAAAAGGGCGCATTATCTTTTACTTAAACTATAGGTTAGGTGTCTCAGCGACAGGTATAGAGGTGAATCACGTAGCGTATTCTGAGTTGCAAAAGAACCTTTTCGATTATGAAAACAAGTTCCAAGATCAAAAGCCAAATATTTCTATCTTAGAAATAATGGCAGAAGAATATATGGTAAAAAAATCAGATGATATTTTTTACTTTTTTAATCCATTTACAGTAAAAATATTTGAAGAAGTTGTCCAAGAAATTGAGAATTCATTAGCTTTGCATCCCAGAGTTGTCGATATTATACTATTTTATCCAAATGTCACTTATACTCATTTTTTAGAAAAGAAGACTTCTTTTCATTTAGTTCAAACAATAAAGAACCCGAAATATTTTATTAATAACCGAGAGTGTTTCAAAGTTTATAGATATATCCCATCTTAAAACTAAAATGGGTTAGACGTCTGGTCTGTAAAAGGTTATAATTAACCGTGGCTTTATTAAGATTGAAATGAAAAGGAGTTATTTAATATGTCTTTATTAAAAAAGTATACCACCTTAATTGTAGCATTATTTTTCGCTGCGATGGGGATTAGTCTTCAGTTGAAAGCTATGGTCGGAGTAGCGCCGTTTGATGCTTTTAACCAAACAGTTTCTTTTATTACAGGTCAACCTGTTGGAAATATTGTCATGTATGTAAATATTCTATTTATTCTTTTACAAATTTTAATTTTGAGGAAAGATACAACATGGCGAATTTTTTTACAAATCATTGTGGGAGTATTGCTTGGTCAATTTGTTAATTTATTTGTTTATTACGTATTCGACTCACTCGTTTTAGATAATTATATTATGCAACTCTTATTGTTTATCTTAGGCTGTTTATGGGTCCCGTTTTTTCTAGGAGCTATCATCGTTCTTGATTTAGTTACTATGCCAGTCGAAAATACGGCTTTACTTATTTCTGAAAAAACAAGATTCACTTTTGGCCAATTTCGTCAATTCCTAGACATCGGATTTGTTATCTTAGCACTGATATTAACCTATGTATTCTCTGAAGATTTAACAATTAGAGAGGGAACAGTTATTTCAGCCTTAACATTCGGCCCATTATTCTCCGTCTATATGCCTAGAATAGAAAAGGTGTTTTATCGTTGGGGATTAATCGAGAGTGTTTCACAAAATTAAATAACTTTTTAAAAAGCTATAGAAATTTTTCTATAGCTTTTTTGTGGATTCAATAAGCTATAAAATTAGAAAACGAATGGCCTTTGGCCTAAGATAGAAATACTATATACATTTGTTAGTGAAGGGGTTTAGAAGCTATGAAAGAAAAAGAAGATAATTTACTTTGGAAATTATTTTTATCCACGTTATATTTAAGTGCTTTTACATTTGGTGGAGGCTATGTCATTGTGACATTAATGAAAGATACATTTGTAGACAAATACCAATGGATTTCTGAAAAAGAAATGTTAAATTATGTAGCGATTGCTCAATCAGCGCCAGGTGCGATTGCCGTTAACGGTGCGATAGTAGTTGGCTATCAACTGGCAGGCTTTTTGGGTGTATTTGTGGCTGTTTTAGGAACTATTCTTCCGCCTTTTATAATTATTTCAATTATATCTGCTTTTTATGCAGCTTTTCGAGACAACCTCTGGATTAGCCTGTTGCTTGAAGGCATGCAAGCTGGTGTTGGGGCTGTAGTGGCAGTTGTTTCATATGATTTAGCTGTTGGTGTTGTTCGAGAGAAAAAGACCTTGTTAAATCTGATGATGATTATTGCTTTCCTAGCAAATACGCTATTTAATGTAAATGTAATTATAATTATGCTTGTCAGTATTTTAATCGGTATTATAATCAATTTTTTACCAAACAAAAAGGGGGTCTAGGTTATGATTTATTGGCAATTATTTTGGAGTTTCCTTCAAGTGGGGGCGTTCAGTTTTGGAGGTGGTTATGCCGCATTACCTTTTATACAAACGCTGATTGTGGATAATCATGAGTGGTTAACAGCTGCAGAGTTTACTGATTTAATTACTATTTCACAGATGACTCCCGGCCCTATTGCGATTAATTCAGCCAGTTTTGTAGGCCTACAAATTGCAGGAGTCGGTGGAGCTATCGCGGCTACTATAGGTAATATATTACCGTCCTTTATTTTAGTAACGGGTATCGCAACACTTTATACAAAATATAAAAAATTAAATATTTTACAAAGTATTTTAACCGCATTACGTCCGGCAGTAGTGGCTATGATTGCGACAGCAGGGGTTACCATAATTATGAGTGCTTTTTGGGGTGAAGGGGCTATTATTTTATCTGAAACGAATCTTATAGCCGTCATTATATTTAGTTTATCTGTATTTCTGTTGATGAAGTTTAAATTAAACCCTATCACTGTCATTATATTATCAGGAGTATTGAATGTGATTTGGGCATTTTTATCGGGAGCTATTTAAGACTTTTAACCTTGAATGGCGTACGGACTTAAAATAAAAAAATATTATAAATAGGAGGCAATAAATATGAAAGCTACTTTTCATGGACATGCAGTAGTATTTTTAGAAACGGAAGATGGAACTAAACTTCTCTTTGATCCTTTCATATCTGGAAATGAACATACTGACTTAGACGTAGAAACGGTAGAAACGGATTATATTTTGGTTACTCATGCTCATGCAGACCATTTTGGGGACACAATTAAACTTGCGAATCGAACAGGTGCCTTAGTAATAACAACGGTTGAAATCGCTGATTATTTAGCCACGAAAGACATTACAGCACATGGTATGCAACCAGGTGGGGCGTATGATTTTGACTTTGGCCGTGTGAAGTTGACACCAGCTATCCATGGTTCGTCTTTAGATATAGATGGAAGCGGGAATCCATATACACTGGGTTTAGCTTCAGGAATATTAGTGACAGCGGATGATCGAACGGTTTATCATATGGGGGATACGGCTTTGTATTCAGACATGAAGCTTATTGGTGATACAAATACAATTGATTTAGCATTTGTTCCGATAGGTGATAATTTTACTATGGGTCCAGAAGATGCAGCGATAGCAGCTCGATGGATTAAAGCACGTAAAGTTGTACCTATTCATTACAATACATTCCCTTTAATTGAACAAGATCCAAATCAATTCATTAATCTTCTAGAGGATGGTGTAGGAGAAATTCTAGAAATAGGAGATACTATCGAATGTTAATTTGAAGCTATATAAAATATATGTTATTTTGAAAAGGGTGTGCTTCAAATAATAACGTAAATATTAGGAAGAGAGGGAAAATTGTGATTAATTTTAAAGGTGTTTCTAAAATTTACGACGGCAATGTGGTTGCTGTAGATAATGTTGATTTAGAAATACAAGATGGAGAATTTATATGTTTTATTGGCAGTTCAGGAAGTGGGAAAACGACAGCGTTACGTTTAATTAATCGGATGAATGAGTTGTCAAAAGGTGTGATAACAATCGATGGACAGGATATTTCAAAATTAGAACCTGTCAATTTGAGACGCCAAATTGGCTATGCTATTCAACAAACGGGTTTGTTACCTCATTTAACCGTTTATGAAAATATCGTGACTGTTCCTCGTTTACTTGATTGGGAGGAAGAGAAGTG